>JACIWG010000008.1 GCA_014361085.1 Nitrososphaeria archaeon | reverse complement strand
TCAATAGCGCCATCGGTATGGAAAAATATTTGAACATGCTTTTTCTTTAATTCATAAATCCACTTTCTATATCTTGGAAAAAGAAATTCTTCCAAAATTTTTGGTGATAACATTAGATCAAATTGTGTACTTAGGTCATCTCCAATTTGTATTGCATCAACACCCAGTTCAGCTAATCTCTTACCTTGCTCTATTTTCCATGCTAAGATCTTATCTAATAGCTTGTTCGCATAATCTTTGTTGAAATAGAGATCCTTTATAAAGACCTCATATCCTCTTAAAAACCATGCTTGCTCAAATAAACTGCTATTGACACCTATTACATAATATTTGTCCTTATACTTTTTGACGCGATGCACCGCTTCTTCGAATCTGCCTAGTGCATTTAAATCTGGGATAACAAGGTCATCTAATTTTTTATGTTGGAGTGGATAATAAGTTATACGCCAATACTCTCCGCTCGATACAGGTACCCATTCTATTCCCCATTCATCTAGTAAGGTTGCCCAGAAGGACGCATAATCTTTTGAAATATTGGAGTAAGTTAGGCCTGATTTTAGTTGGAAGCCTTGTGGTGGCATCATATGTATATACCTAATGTCAATACCTAATTTATCTAATAGTTTGTCCTCATCCTCAATTCCAAAGTACTGCTTAAGTTTAAGGAGAGCCTCGGGTCTAATATTTATATCTAAGGGAACACGGTCGGGTGCCCTATGTTCTATAGACAATAGAACCCTTTCTTTTGAGTTCATAACGTATGCCGCTTGTTACATAATCTTATAGAAAATGGAGGGGTAGTTAATTAGTACTGTAATTTAACTTTGTTCGTAATGCCTAATGCGTCAAATTTTATATATACTATAAATGAATTGTCAAAATACCAGCAACGTTTTGATTTTTCAAATTCATTATAATTAGCTGCTTTTGGTAGATTAACATTGTTTAAGCTTACTTCTAGAGGACAGCTTGTTTTATTAAATTTTACAATATATGTTTTATTCGAAGCTCCTATTTCAAGTAATATTTTATCCTCCTTTTTCTTTGCACGGCAATTTACTATTTCGTCATCGTCGTATAAGATTGTTTCCGCTTCCGAACATAACCATATATCTAATGTTATTGGATTAAATGGCTTTTCACCTACATATGACATGTCAGGTCCCATTGGAATTATTGAATCCCCTTTAACATAAAGTGGAAGCACGTCTATTGGAACATTAAGCGATAATATTGCGGGCCCCTCATACTCTTTTCCTGTCCAGTAATCAAACCATATTCCTTTAGGCAAATAAATTGACCTTTTCCCTGATGGAGAACAGACAGGTGCAACTAAGAAAGAGTCTCCAAACACATATTGATCTTCTATATTATAACAGTTGGGATCTTCTTGAAATTCTAATATCATAGCCCTCATAAGAGGTAATCCGGTTCTTGTAGCAATATAAGATTGTGAATATATATATGGTAAGAGTCTGTATCTTAATTTAGCGTACTTTCTGAAAATCTCAAGCGCCTTTTCTCCGAAAACCCATGGCACCCTTGGAGGGGGTTCTCCATGTAGACGAACATGTGAGGTGAACATAGACCATTGTGTCCAGCGAATCCATAATTCAGGAGTTAGATGTCCTATATTAGATTGATACCCACCATTGTCGCAACTCCAGAAGGGTATGCCTGAAAGACCCATTGATAATCCAGCTCTAATATTAGCTAAAAAGTCCTCCCATTCGCAGTTTGGATCACCTGACCAACATATTGGATATTTTTGCATTCCAGCATAGCCCGAACGAGCATTTACCAATCCTCTATGACCAGTGCTTTCTGCAACCGCTTCATATGTTGCCTTTTGGTAGAGGAGAGTGTATATGTTGTGCATTTCCTTTCCAGGCCTTCCATTGTAATAGCATGCATCAGCAGGCACATCTTCACCAAAATCTGACATTGCAACACCAAAGCAGCCTGCTTTCATATATTCAGCTATCTTATTTTTCCACCACTTAACTGCTTCAGGATTTGTAAAATCTGGCATAAGACAGAGTTCATAGAAAATCTTGTTATGTCTCCAACGCCAAGCCTCAGTACGCTCTATAGCCTCAAGAGAATATTCAGGCACACCCCTTTCACCTGCATATACTTTAAAACCTAATGGAATTTCATAGGGAGAGCCGTCTGATTTCTTCAGCACATAACCTAAACTTCTGGCTTCTTTCTCTATATTTCGCCCTAAAGCCAAAAGTGGGGCAACATACATTCCAACCTTTATCCCGTATGGTTTTAGCCTTTCACAAATTTCTCTTGCATGCAATGGAGTTACACCAAAGCCAACACACATAAAAATATCTATAGGTATATCTAGTTCCCTAAATTTTTTAGCAGTCTCCTCCACACTATCAAAATATTCTTTTACAATATTTTCATCTAATTTCTCATTTGAAGGAAGTGGGTAAGCGAAATTAAACTTCCTTTTTGGAGTTGCAAGCCAAGGTTGTGTATCAATAAAGTATGGAGTATGCCAAATTCCAAAGGATTCTTTTGGCGGCAAGGATGGAAAACCTGTTATTTCCACGTATCTTGCAAGAACGTCTTTAAGACTTGGGCCATATATTATGAAAAGGTCTAATCGAGGATCATCCACTAGAATCGTATAGGTCATGAGAGAACGGTTACCCATTTCAAAGATAATCGGATATGTTGAATTAACAAATATACCATAGCCTCTATTACTGATAAAGAATGGAATGTTCTTGTATGATTCTTCAGTTCCAGCTCCAAAAGGATTACAATTCCAGCAACGAATTCTTTGCCCAAGCTTATTAAACTTTGTAAACTTTTCACCAAATCCGTAAAAGCATTCACCCGGAAGTATAGAAAAAGTTTCGTTGGATTTACAGAACTTACCATTTTCGACTGTAAATCCTAAAGGTAAGCTTCTATAATTTCCGTGTGCATCCCTATCACTTGTATTTTCCTTTAATATAATTTCACCAGCTTTATCATAAATAGTATATGTCCAAGGCTCTTTTTTCACTTTGAAATATAAAATGCCTGTATCAACTGTTACAGTATCAGTTTCTTCTATTACATCAAAGCCACATGGAGACCAGTTTTCCTTTATTTCCAGCAAACTCTTTATAGACTTGAGTTTTTCATCAGGACACATGCGAAATCGGAGTATATATGGTGAACAAACTGTTAACTCTACATCAACAGTTCTTCCTTGGTTAGTTTTACAGTGAAAAATTATGCCATTTTTTATTTTTTCAAAAGATAATAAACTTTTTATGAACTCGTGCTCTTCTATCATACTTTATCTAAGTTTATGCTACTTAAGTCTCCTATATAAGACTTTCTTATAAATTATAAACTTTGTAATAGCTAGAAGTAAAAAATAAGGATGATGTGATAATGCCAATTGACATCATGGAGATAAAAATTATTTAAAAAGAGCTTAATAATTGAATTTTTTGAAAATATTGTTTAATTTTTTAATTTGTAGTAACATTTATTAACTGTTTGCGTATTACTTGTATGCTGAGAAACTATGAGTCAGGAACCTAAGAAGGTTGATAGAAGGAACTTTCTATATGCTGGCTTAGGTGCTGTAGCTTTAGTTGCTATTGGTGCTGCAGCATATGTTATTATGAATCCGCCTGTGGTTACGCAGACTACTACTGTGCCGACCACTACTGTTGTAACGCAGCCTACAACGACTGTGATAACTCAGCCTACGACTACAGTTGTGACAACTACAGTGCCTACAACTACTGTTACTACTGTTACAACTGGAAAGCCTACGGTTACGGTATGGTGGGAGAAGGGTTACTATGCTGAAGAGGATAAGGCGATGTGGGAGATCTTTTATGAATTTCAGAAGAAGTATGATGTGGAGTTGGATGTTAGTTTCTATCCTTCTGAAGATCTTCAGAAGAAGCTTATTGCGGCTGTTGATTCTAAGATATTTCCTGATATTTGGTATACTAGGGTTGCTTCTTGGTTCTGTGATCCTCAGTACGCTTACAATGGCCTTTACGAGGATTTAAGTGATATATTTGAAGAGAATAGAGACAGGTATATTTCTGGAATGTATGAATGGGCTAACTTGTATAATAAACAGGCTGGTAAGCGTGGTATTTATAGGATACCTATACAGATGACTACTGGATTTTTCCATTACTGGAAAGATTTGCTTAAGGAGGCGAATCTTCCAACAGAACCTGAGGAAATACCTCGAAAATTATATGAGTTCTTTGACTTTTGGAAGACTGCTCAGGATAGGTTGAGGGCTAAGGGTTACAAGGATGTTTACGGTATTGGCTTCTGTTTGGGCGCTGCCTCAGGTACTGGTGATACTATGGGGCACTTGACTTATCTTGAAACAAGATTCTATTCTGAGTTTATAAATTCTTCTGGAGAGTTTGTTGGAGACAAGCCTTCTAATAGGCAGGGGTTGATTGAGACTTTAAAGCTTGTTACAGACTTGTATAAGCAGGGTTATCAGCCCACTGGTGCCTTAACATGGAAGGACCCTGACAACAATGTGGCATATCATAGTAAGACTGTTGTATGTACACCTAATGCTACAACGTCCATTCCTGCTGCACAATACTTTTCAAATAAGGATAATTACTTTGATAAAATGGGAACTTGCCTTTGGCCTTTAACTGTTAAAGGGGAAGAGGCGTTAACTACATTACATATCATTGGGTTAGCTGTATTTGCTGGAGCCAAAAATAAGAAGATAGCTAAGGATTTTATAAGATTCTTTGTACAGAAAGATAGATTATACAATTATTTGCGTGGAGGGGGAGGAAGGTATTTCCCAGTCTACAAAGACGTTCTTCAAGAGGCATTTTGGACGACCGGTTTCACGGATAGCGGTAGAAAAGATCCCCATATACCGATGGTGTATAAGCAATTAACTATTGGAGAGAGAAGACCATATCCATATGACCTTCATCCAGCTGCTTCTAGGGTTCAAGTTGAAAATTGGTGGGGGAAGGCTGTACATCGTGTTATATTAGATGGTAAGACACCTGAAGAGGCTATTGACGAGCAAATAGCGTACGCTAAAAGCGAGTACGCTAAATGGTAAGTATGTCATCCTATAGCAAGAGAACAGCCTCAGTTGTAGGTATTGCCTTCTCTCTCCCCTTTATTTTTGTTTTTACAATTTTTATCCTGTATCCACTTCTATATGGATTCTATTTAGCTGGAAACTTGTCAAACTATTATGAGTTAGCAAATGATCCTCTATATATTCGCGCAATTTTCAACACATTCTTGTATGTGGGAGTAGGCGTTAATTTAAAGATGGTTTTTGCATTCTTCTTTTCAGGCTTACTGATGTACAGAAAATATCCGGCTGTCAAGGTATTAAGTGTCGCATACCTTCTACCATGGGCTATTCCCGATATTGCTGGAATATTATCGTTCAGGTGGATGCTTAATTCTGATTGGGGTGTAATAAATCTATTTTTATCTGAATTCGGTCTTCCAAAGATTATGTGGCTTAATAACTATTATACATCTATGGCTGCTGCAATATTTTTTCATATATGGAAATGGACACCATTATGGACCATGACATTTTATGCAGGACGACTAGTTATTCCTCCAGAACTTTATGAGGCAGCAAAAATTGATGGGGCATCAACAATTAATGAACTACGTCACATAACAATGCCTCTCATGAAAAGGCTCTATATTTTATGTACGCTGCTGTCAACAATATGGACCCTTGGCGACTTTAATACAATATGGTTACTTACTGGAGGAGACCCTGGAGGTACAACACACTTAGCCTCAACAATAGCATATAAGTATGCATTATATGTGGGGAATGTTGCTCTTGGAGTCTCCTCATATATCGTTCTTATGCCCATACTACTCGTACTAATTTTCATGATAATCAAAATAATGGGGGTTCCGGGTGAACGGTGATGAACAAAAGCAAAATAGCTTTTGCTATAATAATTAATCTTATCGCTATCATACTTATTCTTTATACAATAATACCAATATATTGGATGATCATATCATCATTAAAAAGTTGGGAAGATCTGTTTAAACGTGAATATTTTATTTCAAGGCCGACATTGGATGCCTATATAAATGTTGTAACCCAAAATTATTTTAGGGTACACTATTTTTGGACGCAGTTAGGAAACAGTGTAATTGTTTCAGTAGGCAGTGTTCTAATGGTTTTATCAGTAAGTATATTTGGAGGCTATGCTATGGGTAGAATGAACTTTAGAGGTAAAAAGAGTATAGGATTTTTGACACTTTTAACTTATTTGTTACCAAGCACATTTTTGGCAATCCCCTATTATAAAACGATAAGCTTCTATGGCCTATATAATACACATCTTGCAATAATATTTGCTATGGGGGCACTATACAGTCCCTATGCAATATGGATTCTTTCAGACTTCTTTAGAAATGTTCCCAGAGAGATAGAGGAGGCAGCGCTAGTGGATGGTGCAGGAAGATTTAAGATCTTTTATACAATCTTCTTACCGTTAGCAGGTCCTTCATTAGCTGCTGTTGCAACATTTGCATTTCTAATGGCATGGAACGATTATCTTTATGCACTACTACTATTATCATCTGAAAAGCTGCTTACGATGCCGCTTGTTATGGGCGGTTTTTTGGTTTCTGATGAACCCCTATGGAACATGTTTATGGCTGTAGGAGTAATATATTCTATTCCACCAATAATCTTCTATTATAGTTTCAAAAAATATTTGGTTACTGGAATATTTAGGGGGGCTGTTAAAGCATAAACTTATTAATAAAATATTTTGTTGAATAAAATGAAAGATAGACTAGGTTTTGGAAAGGAGGTCGGCTGAGGTTAAAGCTTTAGCAGAGCGGAGGGCGAAGGAGGTTTTCTGATGTATAGTTTGGTTGTTTGAAGCCCCAAACTTGGTTTGCGCCTTAGCTCATAATATTTTTTTCTTTTGTGTTATTGTGCTAGTTTTTATGTTTGTATATTTTTTGATGTTATTCTATTAGTTCTATGTTTTGTTTTCCTTTGAAGTGTTTGTTTCCTGTTAGTAGGTGGGTTTTGTTGTCTGTGTAGGAGTATATTATTGCGTCTATTAGGTGTAGTTCTTCTTTTTCAGCTATTTCTCCAGCTTTTATTGCTTGTTCTTCGTCGAGGTTTAGGGTGAGGCTTCTTTCTTTTATATAGTCTAGAATTTTTCTTCTTTTTGTTTCGGGGACTTTCTTTCTTTTTAATATTCTACTTATTTCAGCATAGACTATAGATGGTGTATAGAGTTCACTTTCTTCTATTAGGGTCTTGAATTCGGTTTTTCCTTCAAAGTATGAGATCCATGCGTATGTGTCAACTATATAGCTCTTCATGAGCTTCTTCCTCGATAATATCTTTTGTTGAAACAAGTCCTTTCAGTTCTCCGAACATGCTTTTTTCTTTAGGGAATAGCGCGTTTCTGAGTATTTCGTTAGCTAGCTTTGACATGTTTCCCTTACTTTTTTCCTTTAGCCTCTTTAACACTGCTTCACTGAGAACTAGTGTTGTTCTCACCTTCTTTTCGCTCATCTCCATCATATATCATATAGCATATATCATATAAAAACTTGATTATAGCTAGAGATGTATGATGATAGCCGACGATTTTTTAAATTATAGTATGGGTGAAGAGGTTGCGGACAATGTATCTGTTGATACTATAAGTGATTGTTATCACGGGTTTTCCATATATGTCCTCAATCGTCTATGAAAGTTTTTTGGTCAACATATTTTTTGAGTACTGGAACTTCTCAAAAGTTTGTTCCATCTAATCCAAGTCTGCTGTAAACTTCATAGACGTCAAGGGTGTTCTCGGGTTCTCTGCCAAGTATTTCTTTTAGCACAGGCTTATTGATTTCGAAGAACAGGTACCATGTTGGGCCCCCCTCTCTACAATTCAGTGAGAAACTTTTTACGTGAGCCCATTAAATTGGATATTGTCAATAAAATTTTGTCATCCACCTTCCACGTTTTACTCTATTATTTTCGAATATTTTTTCAAGGTTTCCTCGTTCACTTCTATGCCTAGTCCCGGCTCCTTTGATGCAATAATGTAGCCTTTATCTAATTTTATGTAGTTTTCTACGATTTTGTTTCTTAGGTCTTCTGGTTTTGTTATGTAATAGTATTTTGGGTATTCTATTGCGAATAGGTTTGGTGTTGTGGTGGCGAATTGTGTGCATATTGCATCGTATATTGGCCCGTAGGGGTTGTGTATTATTATGGGTAGTGTGTAGGTTTCTGCCATGTTGGCTATTGCCTGTGATTCTAGGAATCCTCCTGCTCTTACTGGGTCTATTTGGATTATGTCTACGCAGTGTTCTGTTATTAGTTCTTTGAAAGCATATCTTGTGCATAGTCTTTCTCCGGAGGAGATGGGTGTTGTTATTGTTTCAGCTATATGTTTTAGTGCTTGAGGGTCTTCGCTTCCAACGGGTTCTTCGAAGAACCATGGCATGTACTTTTCTAGGCGTGTGCATATTTTTATTGCTGATGGAAGGTTGTATTTTGCATGAATCTCTACACCTACCTCAATGTCTTCTCCTACTGTTTCACGCACCTTTTTAACCTTATCCTCTGCCTCATTAAGTTCCTTTAAGCCTATTGTTTCCTCTTCAGGATAGAACCAGAATGGGTCAAATTTTAGATGCCTGTAGCCTTCTTCAACCAGTTTAGTGGCGTTTTTTGCAATCCACTTGCTTTCGTGAGCTTCTTTTGGAAAGACTGGTTCACAGTGCACGTATGCCCTAATCTTCTCATTGTATTTGCCCCCTAAAAGCGAGTATACTGGCATATTCAACTTTTTACCAAGAATATCCCAGCATGCTACCTCTATAGCGCCTAAGGCTGTGATTTCAAGAGAACCAGGCCCTCTAACGTCAAGATGAGATTTATATATCTGGTTAAAGTTTCTCCTAATCTCTAAGGGATCCCTTCCTAGAACATAGGGTTTAAGCTCTTTAATCACATACGCCTGCGCATGTTCTCTGAAGACTGTGCTTGCTTCAGAATAGCCCTTTAAACCTTCATCAGTTTCGACTTCGACAAAAACCCATTTAACACTACATCCAGTCTCAACCAAATACACTTTAACATCCTTGATCTTCAAAACCTTTCACCAACAAATTCAAATCTCTTCCATGTAGAAGATTGTTTGCGATAAATTTTGGAGGACAAGAATCAAAAAATGCTGTTAGGACAAAATTTTTCATCAAACTTTCCCTTATCCTAATGAGAGGATATTTTGAATATAAATTTTGCTTAAGACGACCTCTAGGAAAAAAGGTTGAATGCATATATTTGTTCTTCAAGCTACTTGATCGAGGTTTCGAATGGATGGAGTATTAAAAGTCCCTTTAATTATTTAATGGAGCAAATATTTGGTTGATTGTTTTTGTTATCGTGTTTTGGGCAAGGTTTAAATTATGGTTTTTTAGCCTCTGGTCTAATGATTTTTATATGAATTTGGATGTTGCTTTAAGAACTATATCGCCTTTTCTGATTATTATGGGGTTAGGGTACGTTTCTAGGATGTTGGGTTTTTTGGGGGAGGGTGATGGTCGTGTTCTTAATTCTTTCATATACTATTTTGCTCTTCCATCCTTTTTGGTGGGCAGTTTGTCTCAGGTGGATTTTATTGGATTGGGTTTTGGTTTTATTATTGCTTGCCTTGCACCTGTTTTGATCGCTATTACTGTTTTGTATTTGTTTTGTTTGCTGTTTAATTTTTCTATGGAAACTTTCGCTCTTCTTGTTGTTTGCACTGTTTTTGGTAACCTGTTTTTTTATGGCATGCCCTTTGTTCTTTTCGGCTTTTCTGAAGCAGGTTCTTTGGCGACTGTTTCAGCTTCATTTATTTCTCTCTTAACTATTCCAGTGGCCATCATCGTTCTAGAAATCTATGGTTCCCGTGCACGAGGTGAGCCTAAAGATTTTGGTAAGATTGTTAGGGGACTTTTAGGGAATCCTGTGATTGTTTCAGTCTTTTTTGGCACTTTTTTGTCTCTTTTAAAGGTGCCTGTTCCTGTTTTTGTATTAAATTCTTTGAATCTTTTGGGTTCTACAACCGTTCCTCTTGCAATCTTTTTGCTTGGCGTATTCTTTTATGGTAGAAGATATTTTGGGCTTGCTGACGGGTTTATGCTCAGTCTCCTTAGAATGGTGTTCTTGCCAACACTTGCTCTTGCAATAGCAAAGTTTGTTAGCTTAGGTGGTATGGAGGAGACTATTGTTGTGATTATGCATGCGACTCCATTGGCTACACCTATGATTGTTTTCAGCGAACGCTATAATTTCTTTAAAGATACTATAGCCTCATTGTTGCTGATTTCATCTGTTTTGGGTGGAGTGTACCTTAACCTTTGGCTTCTGGTTCTTGGACACTAGCGTTTATAGAATGAAATTTTTTAAATGAAGCGAAAGTATAGCTTTGGATACCTAGTCTTTCACTATGCTTTAATTATAGTATGTGGAGTATGCTTGAAGCCTAACATTTTTAGTTTTATTATCATATTTGGAATGGTTCGACTTTTTAGAGGAGTTTGTGCTACATTATTCCCGCCTTTTTCAATGCTTTTTCTATTTCTGAAATCTTTATGTGCACTTCTTTTAGGCTTGATTCTATAAATTCTTTTAAGTCGCTTCTTAATAGTCTTATTTCTTCTCTAGTTTTTTCGGATTCGTCTTTTATTGTCTTAAGTATTCCCTTTCCTATTCTCACGTTTTCTTCTCCAAGTTTAAAACTTTTTTCAGCAAGTTCAACATTCTTTTCTGCAAGCTTTACACTTCTTTCCCCAAGTTTTACATTTTTTTCTCCAAGTTCAATACTTCTTTCTCCAAGCTCTATGCTTTTATAAAGCAGTTTTCCAGCTGTATCAAGCCTTTCAAAAAGTTCCTCCTGCCATTCACCACGCTTTATCTCAAAATAGTTGAACTCTCCACTAGCATTATGCCAGCTTACTTCAAGGCTTTCCACAAAAATTGGAAACCTTTGAATTTTTATAAGCTCTATGAAATGTTTAAGCTTTTCTTCATCACCTTCTGCAACAATTTTCACATCATAGGGTTTCAAATTTTCTACATAGCCTGTAATGTTCAGTTTACGGGCGATCCTTTCAACTTCATCCCTGTAGCCGACCCTTTGAACTTCACCCTTTGCAACCACTACTACTCTTCTCATCAGTTTTTCCAGCCTTATAAAGTATTAGGAAAGGAGGAATAAAATCTTTTTGATGGCTTTGTAGGCTTTCTTGTCGATTTTCTTGTAAAAGTGGCTATCTGATAGAGCTTTTGATAAATTCTTCTTTGAATTCTATGCCGTGGCCGTGTATTTCTGGTGCAAGTGCATATCCCTCTTTTATTGTTAATGGGTTTTTTAGGAGGTAGGCTAGCCATGGCATATGTTCAACTGTTAAACCATTTTGGAAGGCGCATACGAGATGCACATGTAGTTCCATGTTAAAGTGAGGAGCTACTGGTATCCCATGATTTTCTGCGTATTCTGCGATTTTTATCCATTCAGTTATACCTTTTACTCTGCAAACGTCTGGCTGAATTATGTCAGCTGCCTTCTTTTGAATAAGTTTCTGGAATATGTCCAGATGATATATCCATTCTCCGGTCGCTATTGGCATGCTTAGGGCTGAAGCTATTTCCATATAATCGTTTAAGTCTCCATCAACTGTCGGCTCCTCGAACCAGTAAATGTTGTATCTTTCATAGGCTTTCCCCCTTCTAATGGCTTCTTGGACAGTAAAAGCTTGGTTTGCGTCAACCATTAATGTAAGTTTGTCCCCTACAGCATCTCTAACGGCCTTAATTCGTTCAACATCTTCTTCTAGATTCTTTTTACCAACCTTTATTTTGAAGCCCTTGAAACCCTTCTCCAGCAGCATTAAAGCGTTTTTGGCCAGCTCTTTAGGTTTATAGTGCAGCCACCCTGAATCAGTATCATATATTGGAACCTTATTCCTTCTACCACCTAATAGCTTGTAAAGAGGTTTTCCTTCCACTTTACCCATTATATCCCATAGGGCGATGTCGACAGCTGCTATAGCGTTTGAGACAGTTCCACCATGGGTTCTAGCATCAGTTGATTTACACATTTCATTCCAGATGTCTTCAATCTCTAAGGGATTTCTGTCTACAACTATTTTTGAAAGTTCTTTATCGATTATCGCTTTAACACCTTCACCTCCCCTGAGAGTGTAGGTGTAACCTGTTCCCTCTATGCCTTCATCTGTTTGAACTTTTACAACAGTTAACTCTATACTATCAAGTGTTCTCGCGTAATCGGATACAAGTTTTCCACAAGAGGCATTTAGGAAATAGGTTTGGACACTTCTAATCTTCAATTCATACAACACTCTAAGCTTAATTAAGGTAATTGATTGTATATAAAACTATTTTATTAAAGAAGACAATATATTGTTATGTTAAAAATTTTATTTTGACATATTTGCCATTTTTATGAATTCTTTTATGTCTGTCGTCATTTTTGGTTTCTCTTTTACCATTCTTTTGATTTTTTCCTCATATTCTTTTATTTCTTCGCCCTCTACTATTCCTATTTCTAGTTGGAGTTCCTTTTCCTCTTGAGGGTGTATGTATTGTAGTGTTCCATACTGTTTTTCCTTATCTCTTCCCATTACAAGGCAGTTTGATGGCTCCAGTCCTAGAACATATGTTCCTTCACCCATCATCTTCCATTCTATCAGTCTTGGAAGCTCCTGTTTCCTGAACTTTATATACACTCCTAGGCCGTTCATGAGTTTGTCGTTTATTAGTGCGGCGTAAGCATATCCTTCCTCGTCCACTGCAAGGTCATGTATGTAAACCTTTTCCCTATATCCTTTTGTTGGCGGTTGGAATCTGTCAAAGTTTTCTGCATTCTCTCTAGCCTCTTCATCTCTTGGCATGTAGGTTTTTGATGTTGAAACTAGTTTCGAGTTTTCGTCTAGTATTGGAAAGCCCAAGTTTATGTGATATATTATCATTAGTGGTTGTGTTGTCCAGCCAAAGTTTACAATTTTATCTCTAATTCTTATACGCTTTTCCCCTAATGCTGCCTCAATTTTCCTTTTCAGTCTTATGTTCGGTCCAAAGATCATAGCCTCTCTAGACTCTCCTTCAATCACTAGAATGTATTTGTCGCCTTCCCAGTATCCTTCTGTGTGCAGGAGTTTTGCTGGACTATATGATATGCGTCCATGTAATCCAAGAGGTTCTCCCTCGTCGACTGTTGGTGCTCCAGCATATGTTAGGCCGCACGTTGTTAAAAGGCCTCCAAAGAATCCTCTAAGCCAGCCTAAGCCTTCCGGTTCAAAGAAGCTTGGAGCCACAACACTAGTTGGGCTAATGAATGCAAGTGGAACACCTTTATATTCTGCGTTAACAATGTCCATGCATCTGTCAATTGCTACAATAAAGGTGAGAGGGCCAGTTTTAGCAAGAGCACATCTAACACCCTTTTCAACACCATCAGACAATTCGAGAAGCTTAATTTCCCCTAGCTGACTTATATCACCAACATATTTTAGAAGCTCAAACTTTTTATAAAATCGATTAAAAAGTTCAACCATAATTTTATGCTAATTCTATAAGGTTTTAAACTTTTCGTTTAGCTAGAATTGTGAATAAAATGGTAAGGTTTTCAAAATGTTTCGGTTAATGTTCTTTCCTGACGCCCGTGTCCACTTTTGTTATCCACCCTCTTTTAGCGCCTCCTTTAATTCCTTCCTCAAGTATTTTCTTAGCAGCTTCTATGTTTTCGGATAATGCTATTATTGATCTCCCTACCCTGCTCCTGAAATTTTTTGCTTTTTCCTCTAACTTTTTTAAAAGCTCTTCACCATGATACAATTTCGACCATCGACTACATTTAAAAAACTATATAAATTTTAAATTTAATTTTGCCTGTTGCAAAATTCTTAGTTAACTTCCCAACTTCATAAATTTACGTCATTTTCTAAAAATTTTGAAATTAAGGTGTATAAAAATTAAATAAATTATGATAACATAATTATGCGACAAAGCAATTTAACGTTTAAAATAGTTTAACTGCCATTTTTCTAACATGTGCTTAAGGGTCTTCAGCCAGAGGATCCATCCCAACTTCATAAAAAAGCTATGATTAAGATTAAGTGCTCTAAAAAGAAGATTTTTCAAAGCTTATATCATGCATTATTGTAGAAAAATGGGTTTGGCGTATGGTTTGCTGGTGTTGTTCATGGAGCATGAGCTTGTGAGGGTTTTGGCTGAGTTGGTTGAAAGTTATGGTTATGTTGGAATATTTTTTGTTTCTATGTTTTCTAATTCTATTCCTTATGTGAGTTTGCCTTATCTTGCTATACTTGTTTTTATGGCGCCTCTTTTGGGGTCACCGTTTCTTGCTGTTGTTTCTTCTGCTTTTGGTGCGACGTTGGGTAAGGTTGTTATACTTTTCCTTGGTAGAAGTTTTCGTAGGATATTGTCTGAGGATACTAAGGCGAATTTGGAGTGTTTTAATATGCTTTTTAGAAGATGGAGTTTTGTGGCTGTTTTCCTTTTTGCTGCACTTCCTTTGCCTGATGATGTGCTCTATATTCCTTTGGGGCTTACAGGTTATAGGCTTGTACCATATTTTGTTACAGTTTTTGCTGGAAAGATTGTTGTTACTGCTCTTGCTATAGTCTTTGGCAGGGCTTTTATTGAGGTAGCGAATAGGCATAATATTCCTTTTGAATTAAGCTTTCTTATGTTGGTTGGAGTCACTATTCTGATTACGTATGTTACGGTTAAGGTTAATTGGAAGAGGGTTGTGGAAGCTTATGGTAAGGGTTTTGGTGTTGGGACAAGAGCTTTTTTTGAGGAAGTGTTTAATTCTCTGAAGTTTAAGAGATAAGTGTGGTATCAATTTTTAGGTTTATCATGTATTGTTTTGCATCAAATTTGGAGACTTCTGGGGATATAAAGTAGTAGGATACTTTAATGTTTCCTTAGTTGTATTTGTGGGAATAAGGTTCTTGGATTATGATTAAAAGGTATACCAGTATTGTGTAGACGATATTGTTTTAGATAAGATCTTAATTTAGGAGTTTAATTGATGGATAATGTTTTGTATTCCTTTGAAATGTAGAGGTCCAAGGTTTCTATTATGTTAAAGAGAATTATGGTTCCGTTTCCATATTTCCAGCTTGATCTTGGCAACTCTAATATGATTCCGTATATGTTCTCTTTTTCTGCAAAGTTTGCTGACTGGCCGACGTTTGCAGCTAATAGTGCTGGAATATTATTTTGTAGGCTTATGAAACTTGCTAGATGTGATGATTTGCTGTTGTTTGCATATATTATTATGGGCATGCTGTCTTGGCTTTCGTGCACGTCAATTAATATTATTGGTTTGCGTTTGTGGAAGAGGTTTATTATTGCTGACGTTTCTGGCTGTGATTTTGTATAGAAGTCTCTGTTTAGGTCAACGTTATTGTAATTTCTTCTTTTAAACTCTTTTGCACCGTCCGGATTACATAATGGTATTATAATGAAGTTGTATTTGCTGGTCAGGTTTTCGTTTTTTGAAAGATATTCTATAAGTTCTAGGCAAGCGTATGTCCCCTTCGGCTCATCACCATGTAATCCGCCTATTATGAGAACACATATTTCACCCTTTCCCATAGTATAATAGTATACTGGCTTCCCCTGTACACTGTAGCCGCATATGTTGTATGAAAGACCTTGCATGTTTCTTGAAATGTAACCTTCAAGAACATTTTTCACGTAATCGTCTTCTATTCCAGAAACATTCTCCTTAATATTTTCTTGTAAACTATAATGGTATAAAATTATGTTAAATAGTATTACAGATAAAAGTATTATGGGAATTAGAAGTTTTATAGAATATTTTAATGGCGGCTTTCTTGAGCTTAAGTGTACTTTAAAAAAATGCATGCAAGTATATTATTATATTAAGGTAAATATAAAATTTTGATCACATCAAAGTATTTGATAAGGGAGACTGTTTACATGTTTTTTGGGAAACCGACTTCACCGGTTCTAGGGTTTACGATTATGTAATAGTTTCCCTGTTTTCCATATACTGTTATAATGTAGTAGAGGTGACTGTTTATTATGATAAAGTTTGTTTGAGTTGATGTAATTTCATTTATTTGCATATATTTTGTTGCATAGTCCTTTGCTACTGTAGTTGCTTCCTTTGGCGATATGTTTATTGTAAAGTTTGATGGTAAAGTATACCAGTATGGGCTAAGTATAGTTAATGAAATAAGTTTACCTGTTTCCGGATAGAATGTGAATGATATTGTGCTGTATTCTATTACATGATTTCCAGCCCAATCTTTTGAAAGAGTTGCTACTGTCACATTCTTATACTTTTGTGTCCAGCTGACATAGAAAATGTTTGGGTTTAATGTTTTTGGAAAATTTTCATCTAGTAAATCAAATTTTATTCCTAGAGAAGACGCTACCTTTTTGGCGTATTCAATCTTTTCTATTGGATTAAAGTTTGGGTTTAATGTTTCAACCTTTCTATCAATTCTTTCATTGGAAGCGTAGGTTAGTTGATAGAATCTATTATCTATGAAGGTTATTCTTATGGTCGAATTTTTGGAGGTCTGAAAAGTGTATTCTGAAATATGCTGTAATATTGTTTCTTCAGCTATTGAAGTCACTACTGTTACGGTTACAGTTTTTGGAACTGTTGCAGTAAGTGTTTGTGTTACAGTGGGCTGTGGAACAATTAAGGTTGTGGTTACGATAGAAGTGGGAACAGTTATGTTGATGTTTTCTGGTTTAGGAGAAAATGGTTTTACTGGAGCCTCATCTAATGCTTTTGCAAGAGTTTCAGCAATCTTTGTTACATTATCAGAAAGTAGTATCGTGTTACATAATTCTATTTTCAGGCTTGGATCCAATTCAACAACCTTTTCCATATAAAATGCTGGAATTCCAGCTGTTACTGTAGGTGCAGTAGTTAGTTGTGTGGTTGTTGTACCAGGATGAGTGTAAGTGTATGCTGGTGTAGTGGCTGATGTGACAAGTTCCCTCTTTTCTATGGGAAAGTTATAGTAAAAGTTATAGTATATGCTTAAGCCTAATCCTATAGCTAGAATGGTTGCTATCAGGCATCCGGACAAGATTTGCATCCTATATTCTGACAAATTGTATCACCGTAGATGGTGTTGTTTGGGATAGGATATAGTTCTATCCTTTAGAAATTTTATAATTATAGTGTTCTATTTTTAGAGTTAAATATGGTTTGCCTGCAATCTTTTATACGATGGAAAAGTCTACTGATAGAGAATGCGTTTTGGCTGGTACGACACTTAAAGTTTACCGTTTCATATTTAGGCAGGGTCGGCCTGTTGGCGTCCGCGATATACAGCGTGGTCTAGGTTTAAGTTCACCTTCCGTTGCCCTATATCATATTAGGAAGCTTGTTGATGCAGGACTTGTGAGAGAAGATAGTGAAGGATATGTGGTGGATAAGATTATGTTCGAGAACATGATTAGGGTTAGGAGGATGATAATCCCCTTTCAGGCGACATATGCCAGCTTCTTTGCCACCACCCTCATAGTCTATCTAACCCTATTAAGGCCTGAAAATTTTACTTCAACATACGTTTTCGGTTTAACAGTAAATTTTGCAGCCATTCTATTTTCATTATACGAATGTTTAAGGGCATTTAAGAAGAGCATTTAATTTAAAAAAAAATTTGGGTGGCTTAAAGAGGTTTAAGCCTATTCTATCACATAAGTAACTTGCACAGTATATTGTATTGTAACCTGCCCTGGTATGATTGTTGTCCCAGATGATGTAGAGGATTCCTTAACGTATACTGGTGTTGGAGAATATGAGCCTTCGTTCACTGATTGCACACTCACAATTTTTACCCCCAATGTTTCAGCGACAAGTTTGGCTTTGGATGCAGCATCTTCTACTGCAAGCTTTAAAGCTGCACTTTTTATGCTCTTGTATGTTTCATCGGTTACTGTAAATGTTATACCTATAACCTGGTTAACTCCTGCAGCGACTGCTTCATCAACTATTTTTCCAACATTTAATCCAAGTTTGCTGACATCCTTTTCTATAATCTTTACTTCTAGGCTGTTGACCACCCTATAGCCTGTTATTGTTGGTGTACCCTCTTTCGGATAATAGTAGATTGGGTAAATGTTATATGATGTGGTTTGAATGTTTTCTCTTGGAACACCTATGTTCTCAAGCCTATTAAGCAGCTCTTCAACAATAACCGCATTTTTTGCTGCAGCCTCTTTTGCACTTGATTCTTCTGTTAAGACACTTAACATTATTTTTGCCATATCAGGAGTGACTTTAATTTCACCGTTCCCGTAAACATAGAGTGTATGTTCTTTCACATCATTTACTTCTGTAGCTGTAGTCAGCTGGCTAACGTATAGTGCATACATTGATGTTGAAACTAGTGCAAGTGTTAGTGCAAGTGCACCAAATACTGCTATTGCCTTTTCCCTATTCATATCAATCACCCTAAGTATGGATTCTATAGAAGATAAGACTATGCTTTTGAACAGACGTTCTATTAGTAGAACAATCAGATTTAATTAGATTTTTTAAGATTAAAGTGTCTTATGAATGGAAAGATTTAATTTGGCAGCCTTTAGGATTCTAGCCGTGATATCATTTGAAGAAGGTTGCCTTGATTAGGGGAGACGGTGTTGGACCCGAGCTTGTTGAAGCTACAATGATAGTATTTGATGCAGTAAAGCCTCCTGTCGAGTTCATACAATGTGATGCAGGATACGAGTGGTGGCTGAAACATGGGGGAAACTCGCTTATACCAGATGAGACGTGGGAAGTTTTGAGAAATAGTGATGCATGCCTTAAGGCGCCTATGACTACACCACCACAAAGTGGTGCACCCAAAAGTGTTGTTGTGTCCATTAGGCAAAGGTTTGACCTTTACGCTAACGTGAGACCTATCAGATCATTTAAGGGTAAAACTGGACCCCTTGGTGAAGTTGACTTCATATGTGTTAGGGAGACTACGGAGGGGCTCTACAGTGGCATAGAGTTTAAGATTTCAGATGATATAGCAATAGCGTTCAGAAAAATTTCTAGAAGACAGTCTGAGAAGGTTGCGAGGAAAGCTTTCGAGATTGCAAAGGAGAGGGGATGGAGCAAGATTGTTGCCGTTACAAAAAGGAATATTATGAGAGAATGTGATGGAATATTTATTGAGTCCATTGAAAGGGTTGCAAAAGATTTTCCTGACATAGTTTTTGAAGAATATTATGTGGATAATATTGCACAGCAGCTTGTCAAGAACCCTCAAAGGTTTAACCAGAACGTTATACTTGGAACAAACCTTTTCATGGACATAATTTCTGAGGAGGCAGCTGGACTTGTTGGAAGCATAGGATGCATTTACTCTGGAAACTTTGGAGACAATTATGCACTATTTGAGCCAGCCCACGGTAGTGCACCAAAGTATAAGGGCATGTATAAGGTGAATCCTACGGCCATGATATTATCGGCTGCATGGATGCTAGAATATCTTGGAGAAAAAGAGTATGCTAAGGCAATCTTTGACGCTACAGAAGAAGTTGTTTTAGAGGGAAAGCATGTTACCTACGACTTGGGTGGAAACGCTGGAACCCTTGACATGGCAAAGGCTATAGCAGAAAAAGCTACCAAACACCTTAGAATATAAAAAGGTTTTAGGTGAAGGGTTCAACTACTATAGTAAAGAATATTAGAAGAACTATTATGACTATTGGGAGAAGCTTCTGCATTCTATCCTCGAAGACAGTCGCCTTTTCAATCTGCTTCCTGTCAACCAACCGCATACCCTGTACACTTACACCAATATTGTAGAGGAAAAGCGAGTATATTGCCAACATTATTCTATTGAATAATGTTAGATAGGATAGGGGTGGAAGAGTGCTTAAGGTAGCTAAATGGTATGCTACAGCCGAAAATAATGTTGTTATACCTATAGAAATTCTTTGAGAATAATTTTGTATGCTTACTGCAAATGATAGTAAGCTTATTAGTGTTATTAATGTTATTGGAACAAAATTTTTCATAAAAACTGGGAATATTTCACGCTGTATTGATATGGTGAAGACCATGCGAGAATATTTTTCATCAGGGTATTCGTGGACAACACTTTCTTGCTTAAAGTCCATAAACTTCCATCCGACCACATAAGCTTGAGGGTCTAAACCGCTTTCTTCAACGTCTGGGACAGAAAACCAGTTTAGTCAAATTTAGAGACTTGTCTTCGATAATTATGTTAAGATTTTGTACATCAAAGGGAAAAGATTTGAAATCTTACTGTTGAACAAAAGTTGCTTTAACTCTATACTCCACATAACCTTCCCTTTCAAAGGTCTTTTCAATCCTACTTGGAACACCGTTTATGAACTCAAAATTTGGTGGAGAACCATTATAGTAGAACCAGAGATAGAAGTCTAGGGAAAGGTTCCAGATGCAAGGTCAACCTTATCCACACTAATAACCCATATGCCAGCCCTAACTTGCGATGGAGAAAGTGCATGCACAGCGTTCAAGTTTGAGAAGAATAATGTTACAATAAAAACAGCCACTAATGTGATAAGAAAAATCTTTCGCATATTCAAAGACTTTGGGACAATATTATTAAATCTTTGCTGAAAAAAGTTTTCTAACATACCTTCGTATATGATAAAATGTTTGAATATTTAGAAGATTTTTGTAAAAATAATTTATATTGGGTTATGGTAGACTGTTATGATGGAAAATGCCACAGTTTGTTAAAGGTAGGATGAAGAAGCTTCTTTCAGAACATAAGTTAAACTTTGGAACATGGATTTCGTTAACTGACTCGGACGTTGTTGACATGCTTGGACATGTTGGATTCGACTGGTTTGTTTTTGACACGGAACATTCTCCACTGAACACGCCTATAATACAGAAGCTTATCCAACCATTAAGTAGTACAGAGGTTTCGCCTCTAATAAGGGTTGCATGGAATGATCCAGTTCTAATAAAACTTGCATTAGATGTAGGTGCTGAAGGTGTAGTTGTCCCATGGGTTAATACAGTGGAAGATGCTGTAAGAGCAGTTAGAGCATGTAGGTACCCACCTTATGGTATAAGAGGGTTTGGCCCGAGAAGAGCTGCAGCATATGGTTTAGATCCAACATATGCTAAAAGGGCAAACGATAACATTGCAGTTATAGTGCAGATAGAGACAGAGGAGGCGATAAAAAATGCTCCAGAAATTTTGAAGGTGGACGGTGTTGACGCATACTTTATAGGACCATATGACCTATCATGCTCACTTGGAGTCCCAGGAGAGTTTGAGAGTGAGAAGTTCAAGAATGCTATAGACGCTGTTCTAAAGGCTGGAAAGCAGGCTGACAAGCCTGGAGGAATATGGACGGACGACCCTCAGACTGCAATAAAGAGAATAAAACAGGGTTTCAAGATGATAGACCTTTCAGGAGACATTGGAATACTACTTAGAGCTGCAAAAGAATGGCTTGAGATTGTGAAGAAGGAGGCATTCTAGCTCAACATTACACCTTCTTTTCCCAAAATTTTTTTAAAACAAAAATTATTTAAACCTCTATAAAAGATAGAAGGAAACGTGGGCCCGTAACTCAGCTAGGTCAGAGTGACCGGCTCATAACCGGTCAGCCGTGGGTTCAAATCCCACCGGGCCCATTAGACAAAAAATTTTCTACCATAGTTTAGGAGACAAACATATATATTATAGGGTAAAGAATTTAGTTTGGGGTAATATATTTTGGAGTATAAACGTCTTGGAAAGTGTGGTGTAAAGGTTTCTGAAATATGTCTTGGGACAATGGATTTCGGCTCAAAGGTTGACGAGGAAAATGCAATAAAAATTGTTAAGCGGGCTGTTGACTTGGGAATAAACTTTATAGATACAGCGAACGTTTACAATAATGGAAAGTCTGAAGAGTATGTTGGTAAAATAGAAAATAAGAGAAATCAAGGTGCCCCAGCAGCTTACAACCAAGCAATAAATGCAAGCGCACCGTATTGTGAGTTCTTTCT
>JACIWG010000079.1 GCA_014361085.1 Nitrososphaeria archaeon | reverse complement strand
TCCAATAGCTTTTGCGAGTTCAGGAATCTTGCTTGCACCAAAAAGTAGTACAACTACGACAATAAGAACCCAAAACCATTCCATGCCAGCGATATTAAATAGGGCTTGATTTTCTAGCATTAAACCACCAGCATTTATCTGCTATATTTGGAATATTTAAGTTTTTGATTAAAGATAGAAACATATATTTAACTGTTCTATAATAAGATTTTTAATATGGTCAAAGAAATTATTGTTGGAGAAAAAAAGGTTTACTTGTGTGAAGTATGTGGTCTAGGGTATGCTAACAAGAGTAGGGCGAAAGAATGTGAACATTTTTGTAAAAAGTATAAGGCTTGTTCTTTAGAAATAACTCGTTATGCCATATACTATCCATAAAATTTTTTGCTTAAGATTAAAACTATATTATTTGGAGAAGTGGAATTAGATTGGGTGATGTGTGTTGGGGAAAGTTTACAGATTAGATGATATGCCTTACACTGATTTGGTTAAGGGTGCAAAAAGTCGATTAATTGCAGGCGAAAAGCTTCTTGTAAGTTTTATTGAAATGGAACCTAACATGGTTTTTCCACTGCATAGGCATGAAAGTGAGCAGGTAATGATTGTCGTAGAAGGGAGCATGATGCAAACTCTTGGAAATATGACTGTTAAAGTATCTAAAGGTGATGTGCTTGTGATTGAAAGTAACGAATTGCATGGTGGCCAAGTTTCTGAGGAAGGATGTAAGGCTATCGACATATTTGTTCCTCCACGAGAAGATTACCTTAAACTGGTAAGGGAAAAGAGATTTTAGTTTCAAACGAAAAAGGGTTAAGGTTATGAAAGTGATTGTATGCGGTCCAATAGCTTATGGAAGTTTAGAAGAAATTAGGCTTATACAGAAAATTTTGGAAGAGGAAGGTTATAATGTAATAGACCAGTTTAAAGTAAGTGAAATGGACTATAGTTGTGTGAAAGATTTTCGTGATAAGAAAGATGTTGCTGAAAAGATTGTTAAAAATGACTTCACCTTTATTGATGAATGTGATATCCTTGTAGCCTTATGTGATTCGCCAAGTTTTGGAACGGCAATTGAAATATTCTATGCTAAAATGCATGGTAAAACTGTTGTTGTTTTAAGTGAAAGTCCTCAGCCTTCACCTTGGCCCATAGCTTTTGCTGACGCTATCGTTAGAAGCTTAAATGAATTAAAGCTTGTTCTCAGCAAATATGTTAAATGACTTAAGCAGAAAATATAATAATTTGATAAAACTATCGTGTTCGAGGGAAAATGAGTGGTAATAAAAGTGAAATATTAGATAAAGTGTATGAGCTGGCTTTCAAGTATGAGGCAAGTTATGGAAGCTGTCCACAATGTGTTTTAAGGGCTGTTGGCGAAGTATTGAATTTGAAAGTGGATGATGTGGTTAAGAGTTCTCATGGTTTAGCTGGAGGCACAGCCTTGTCCGGTAATGGAACATGCGGTGCACTTGTTGGCGGTATCATGGCAATATGTTCTGTGCATGGTAGAGGACTAAAGGACATGGGTAAGGGCCGTTTTCTAAAATCTTATAGCCTAGCTAAACAGTTATATGATAAGTTTGTTGAAGAATATGGTAGCTGCATTTGCAAGGATGTCCAGAACAAAATTTTTGGGCGCTCATTTAACCTTTGGGATCCAGAAGATTTTAAAAAGTTTGAGGAAATGGGTGGGCATAGGGATAAGTGTCCCTCAGTTACGGGTAAAGTTGCACGTTGGACAGCTGAAATACTTTTAAGTGAATCAAATTTATAAAATATTTTTAGATGCTAGACTATGTTAATAGAAATAGTTGCCAAGCTATTGAAATATTCTGGACTTCTTGCAATAATAGCATTCGTTTCATCAGTTATTGTTTCAGCAACGTTTAATCCATGGTTTTCTGTCTTCGATAATGCTTTCAGCGAATTGGGTGGTTCTAAAGCAAATGTGCCATACATTTTCAACTATGGCCTAATCTTTTTCGGCCTCTTCATGCTCCTGTTTTCAATATATGCTATAATAATTTCAAGTAATAAGGTTGAAACAGTTTCAGGAAGTTTTATGAATATCGCATCATTTTATTTTATGCTGATTGGAGTCTTCCCCTACGACTTTAACCCTCCTTGGGCTCATGTTTTTGTAGCTCTCTCATCCTTTCTTATTGCTTATCTGTCAGTTATACTTTGGGGTGTAGGTTCACTTTTGGCTGGAAAGAAAAGACTAGGTATAATTATCCTCATGCTTTCAATCCTCTCTCCCTTCTCTGTAGGCTTCCTAAGCTTATATTCTGCTGCTTTAGTTGAATCATATGGCATACTAGTTCTAGCGGTCTGGATAATTCTCTTGACATTCTTTTAAAAAATTTTTTATAAAAATTAGGTGAACATAATTAGTGGAGAAATTGTTTATAGCATTGGATCCAATGTATATATTTGGTTTGGGTCAGTGTGTGTTAAAGTTTCTGTTTTAGTCATTGTGCCAGATGCTACATCCAGTATAAGGTTATATAGCCTCTCTCCTGCCTCCTGTATTGTTTCCTTTCCCTCTATAACGGTTCCAGAATAGAAGTCTATCTCTTCACCGAATCTTCTGTACGTTTTAGGGTTTGCTGTAAGCCACAAGAGTGGTGCTACAACTCCGCCTGAACTGTATAATATGGTGTCACCAACTAATCCTCCTCCACCTAGCTGGAAAAGGACTATCTGTGCTCCAGCTGCAGCATATCCAAGGAATATTGATAGCATGCTCATCCAGTTGTCTACAAAATATAGTCCCCTACCCTTTGGCCTCTCACCATACTTTAATACTCCTTGAATGGGCATGGAGCCAGATTTCGCTATCGCACCAAGAGACTTTTCTTCTAATGTAGTTATTCCTCCTGCAATGTTTGATGGAACAGGATTTATTGTTCGAATATCTTCGCCGATAGCCTTAGCCCTCTCCTCGGTTTCCCTGGCAACCTCCAGTATTGCCTCAGCAACTTGCTTGTTGACAGCCCTTTTTGCTAGAATATGTTCTGCACCAATTATTTCCGTATTTTCTCCAAATAATGCTGTCCCACCCTTGCTTACAAGCTTGTCGAAAACATATCCTACAACAGGGTTCCCGACGATTCCAGATGTTGTGTCTGAGGCACCACATTTTACACCAACACAGAGATTGCCATCATCATACTCTCTTCTCCTTAACCTTGAAGCCTCCTGAACCATTTCCCTAGCCAAATTTATTCCCTTGACAATTAACTCTAATGTTGAAGTATTTGAGCCATCAAGCACTTCCACACGCTTACCTGTTTTCGCTATGTCATCTGCTAACCTGTTCACGTTTAGCTCAGGATATCCTGATCCAAGACCTCTGCCATGTACGATAACTGATGCAACGTTCGGGTTCATTCCCAAACCTACAAGGGTTCTAGCAATCGTCTCCCTATCCCTTTTACTCCTACCACTTCCACTGTCAGCTGTAACGATAGTCTTGCATCCGTTAACAAAATTGCAGATTGAATCAGAAATTATTCCACCAGGTATTATGAGAACATAGTTTCTAACTCCAACAGAACCGTCTGGCCGCTCATATCCTAGAAAAGTCAAATCTTCTCACCTCCCAAGTCCCCTCTACCTCTTAACCCTTCAACATTATGAACGTGAACAAGACGCCCTTCTCCAATAAATTCTGTAGCCCTACCAATAACCTCACCATATTTTATAACATATTCTCCTTTTTGAATATCCTTTAAAGCCACCTTAAAGCCGAAGGGAATATTCTCTCTAGACTCAATAGTGAGGACACTTGCACTATCCGCAAACTTTACCAAAATCCTGTCACCACATGAAACATCATCAAGTACTGTAGCGACATTGTCAACAGACTTTATCGCCAAACCTTTTTTTAATCCACTGTTCAAAAATAGCCCACCTCACTGCAATTTACCCTTCTCCCTAAGCTTTCTCAAAATGTTCGGTCTACCTGCTGGATACGATTCAAGTGCATATCTTGCACTTGCTATCGCCTCCCTTGTAACCTTCTCCCTCTCTAAAGTTTCTAAAGCGTATTCGAGAACCTTTTCCGCATACTCTCTTGGCACAGAAACTACACCATCCTCGTCTCCTACAATTATGTCACCAGGCCTAACCTGTACACCACCACATGTTACTGGAACATTGAATCCAATGGATTCAAGATAATATATTGAACCTTTAGGACTAACACCTTTAGCGAAGACAGGAAACTCCATCATCCTTATTCTCGAAACATCTCTAACAGCACCATATAAGACTACTGCGCAGACACCGTTTCTTTTGGCAAGCATAGCCATATTGTCACCCCATATAGCAACATCATCTCTTCCCTCGCCATCGATAACAATAATGTCTCCAGGTTGAGCAAAATCTATTGCTGCCAGAGCATGGTCTATCCTAGACCTTCCAGTCTCCTCAAACCTTTTCTGTACAACGTTAATGGGCTCATGTGTTGTAGAAACCTCCTTAACAGTAACTGCTGTACCAACATAGACTTTATCCTTCATGAACTCGAACATTGGCCGTATGCCAATAAGATGAGTGTCTATTCCGAACCTGTTCCAGAGTGTATCATAAACTAGGGATACATCGAGACCCCTGAAGCCTTCTAAAACGTTCTTTGGAGGTCTCTCAATATTCGCAAATTTCCTAAATTCTTCAACAAAATCTTCAGACAAAAACGCCACCGTAAAAATCCTATCAAAACAATATTATTAACCCTTTTTATATTATCCAATACATTTAACGCCTTAAATTTATCATATAATAATACTCTTTTCCCTCATAATTAAACTCTAGGGTCTTGACAGTATAGGCAAATGTGCCATAACCTGATGGTGGAAATTGTTTACAGGTTCAGATGTAGGCGTGGAAGGAGAGGGTGTCTACCCACTAGCCGAGTTAGAAGCCTTCCGCCTTGTAGACTAACTAGGCCTTTCACAGGAGGAGACTGGCCAAAGGGTTGGTGTTTCAATGGGAACTGTTTGGAGGCTTCTACAAAGTGCTAGAAAAAAGGACTGCGCAGGCTCTAAGCGAGGGAAGACCAATTAAAGTAGGCCAAGAAACCTTCAACCCCAATGGGACAAGTTAGGCTACTAAATCTTTAATTTGAAGATATTAAATCCAATTGATTTAATAAGTTCTATGAAAGTTCTTAGCTCACCTTTTTCTCTAAAATATAGTAGGTGTGAAATATCATTTTTCTTGTCACTGCATCCGAAACCTTTAACATAATTGAACCTTTTAACCGCAACATTTGCTACAAGGCTTTCATAATCTTTTTCTGGCAACACAAAAACATTCACTATCTTCATGTGTTCAAGTATGTAGTCTATGTGCCAATGTTTTCTTCCTCCAAAAAAATATCTTCTTATCCTCGCCTCAAGCCCGCCTGAACCGAACATTGACCCTATGTACGCGTAAAAGCCTCTATCAAATTTTAAAACGCCTAAATCTCCAACTCTTATATCACATACCTCCTCATTTTCTAATATTAGCACGTAAGAGCCTTTCAATAATTCTTTTTTTATCAGAGTCTGGGAGAAATAAACTTTGTCCAAACGTTTTTAACCAGCTTAAACATATAAAGGTGTTTGATGTCTTTTGCTTAAAGAAGTTGATCGAATAGAGATGGTTAGCTTGGTCGACAACTCCATAGATTTTCTATCAACTATAGAAAGAAATGATGTCCAGAATGTCGTGAGTTGGGTTAAAAAGTGTAAGGGTAGAGAATGGTTTGAAAGATATTTCAGATATCCTGTTGCAGAACACGGTTTTTCTGCAATAATAAAAGTATATTATGACAATAATTCAGCCCATTCTATTCTATTTGATACTGGAATTAGTTCCAACGGTGTTCTGGACAATGCTAAAGCAATGGGAATAGACCTTTCAGAAATAGAGGCAATAATCTTATCACATGGACACTATGACCACTTTGGAGGGCTTGTGAATGTTGTTAAAGAGATGAGGAATAAGAGTTTACCTATAATTGTTCACGAAGACATGTTCAAAGTAAGAGGTGTTCTAGAAAGGGATGGGACAATGAGAAGATATCCAGAGTTCCCTTCAGAGGAAATGGTTAGGCCGTCAAAGTATGTCAAAACTAAGGGACCATACACCCTCTTCGATAACAGTATACTTGTTACAGGAGAAATACCTAGAAAAACAGGTTTTGAGAAGGGTTTTCCAAAACAATATTTTTACGAAAACGGTGAATGGAAGCCTGACCCATTTGTTTGGGATGATAGAGCAATTGTCGTGAAGGTCAAAAATAGGGGTCTCGTAATAGTTTCAGGCTGCGGTCACGCTGGAATTGTTAACACAGTCTATTATGCTCGAGAACTAACTGGAACAGAAAAAGTTTACGCAATAATAGGCGGCTTCCACATTTCAGGAAAAGACTATGAAGATGCGATAGACAGTGTTGTTTCTGAAATTAAAAGGGTTAACCCGAAGCTTGTTGTACCATCACACTGTACTGGCTGGAGGGGTGCGTTTAAGTTCGCTCAAGAACTGCCAGAAGCATTTGTATGGAATAGTGTTGGAAACATGTATAAAATTTGAGCAAACATTTAAAAAATTATATAGTTTTTTCAAGCTACAAGTGGAGTTCATGATCGAAACATTGGCAATGCTCCTAGTTGGATCAATAATTGGTTTCATGTTTAGAAAGCTTGGTATATGGTCGATAAAAGCTAAACTGGACCGCATGCTGTCAACCATTGTACTAGTCCTTATTTTTCTTATGGTTTTAACCTTTGGCTCCGATGAAAAGATCGTATATAATTT
>JACIWG010000078.1 GCA_014361085.1 Nitrososphaeria archaeon | reverse complement strand
TCTTTTATCCCACTCTTTTTCCAGGTTGGTGATGTAATTGGATGTGTTATTGCCTGATGGCATTTTACGGTAAAAATAAAATCTTCGGGAACAGTCTCCCTCCACCTTTGTACAGTCTCAATTTTAGGTATCCTGTAAAATGTTGAATTTATTTCAGTAACCTTAAACTCTCTAGAATAATTTTTTAGTCCACCTGGTGTTCCACAGCATCCAACATATATTTCCATTAATATAAAATTGGCTGTTCTGCTGATTTAAAAATTTTTAATCCAAAAATAAGAGGGGGGTAGAAGATGTTGAGGTTATATCTATTCTCTTTCTACAACCTTGTCTAATGCTGTTCCCATTGATGCGTCAGCATACCTGTCAACTATAATGTCAACTATCGCCGGCCTTCTCCTTGTCTCAGAATATTCTACCGCCCACTTGAACGCCTCCTTTATCTCCTCTATCCTTGTAACTCTCTTTCCAGCTGCACCGAATGCTTCAGCGAATTTTACGAAGTCAGCCATCTGTTCATCATACCATATGTCTACAGCGAACTCGAAATTATAGATGTATTTTTCCTGCTGTCTAATCAGCGAAAGATAACCATTGTTTATTATGATTACTATGAAGGGTATATTGTACTGGCATGCTACCGCGAACTCTTCACAACAGAATCCGAATCCATAGTCTCCTGTTACAGCTACCACTAGCTTGTCTGGTCTAGCTATTTTTGCACCTATTGCTGCAGGAAGATCCCAGCCAAGTGGTCCAGCTCCACCTGGTACAAGATAGTGTCTTGGATAGAATATGTCTTGCATCTGTGATGACCATATTTGGTTCAATCCTATTGTGGTAACAAATATTGTGTCCTTTGGAAAGAACTCGTTTATTTCCTTCATAACCCTCTGCGGTTTTATTGGTATCTGCTCATAATCCATTTTCCTAGCCATCTTAACACGTAGTTCTGGAATACTCTTAACCCATTCTGAAGCCTTCCTCTGTTGAACAAGTGAAAATAGTATGGAATGTCCTGGGTTTGGTGAAATCTCTTCTGCCCTACGTTTTGCTTCCTCAATCATCATCTGTAAAGTAATTTTTGCGTCACCAACTATGCCAAGGTCGGGTGAAAATATTCTACCAATTTGGGTTGGCTCAATGTCGACGTGAATAAACTTTCTGCCTCTACGATATACTTCCAGGTCTCCAGTATGCCTGTCAGAAAATCTACATCCGACAGCAAAAACTAGGTCAGATTCAAGAAAAACCTTGTTTCCTAATGGTGTATTGCATATGACTCCAACCTGTCCAGCGTAAAGTGGATGGTCAGCTGGAACACCTCCCTTACCCATCAATGTTGTTACAATTGGAACCTGCAAAAATTCTGCAAGTTCTATAAACTCTTGTGTTGCATCAGCAGAAATAACTCCTCCACCCATAAGGAATAATGGTTTTTCAGCCGAAAGTATCATGTCAAGAGCTTTCCTAACCTGTTTCCATGTCGGCCTAGGCTTAAATATTTCAAGAGAACGGTCTCCTTCTGGATCATATTCTATCTCAGCCCTTTGAACATCCAAGGGTAAATCTATAAGGACAGGTCCAGGTCTACCCTCTCTTGTGATTCTAAATGCTTCACGGAAGATCATTGGAATATGTGATGGTTCCATGACACACCAGCTTTTCTTAGTAATAGGCTTAACTATCTCAGCTATTTCTGTCGCCTGAAAGGCGTCTTTTCCAAGCTGTGACCTAACGTTTTGGCCTGTTATTGCAACAATTGGTATTGCATCAACTTTTGCAGCATAAAGTCCTGTTACCATGTTTGTGCCAGCAGGACCAGATGTGCCAACGCAGACTCCAACCTTCCCACTTGCTCTAGCGTAGCCGTCAGCGGCATGAACTCCACCTTCCTCGTGTCTAACAGTATAATGTCTTATCTTTTTCGAGTTCGCGAGAGCCTTATAGAATGGTAGTATTCCAGCACCGGGTATTCCAAAAATTACTTCGACACCCTCGTCCTCTAAAATTTTTACAGCCGCCTCCATTGCAGGCATCTTCATATAAATCTACCTAACCAATGTTATTGGCTTATATATTGTTTTCTTCAAGATACTGTTTTAATAACATTTTCAATTAGAAGGTCTGCCTTCTTTTTATCATCTTCAGTAAACTTTCCTTTAACCAGTAAAGTCGGTTCCACCACTTTCATTCCAATTTCAACTAACTTGCTTTTTAATTGCTCTATAATATTGCTTCCCCAAGTATAGTTTGCGAATATTCCAAAACTTTTTGGTCTAATGTTCTTGATTCTAGCATATTCAATAAAGTTTGTTATGGGTGGATAGACTGCGCCCTCGTATGTTGGTGAGCCTAATATTACAGCTTTGGAATCGATAAGCTCAGGCAGTATGAAGCTTGGGTGAACCCTACATAAATCAAACGATTTAACATTCACGTCTATCCGCCTGAGCTGTGTTTCAAAATATTTTGCAACCTCAGCCGTATGCCCATACATGCTCCCATACAAGATCAAAACCTTGTTCTCATCAACTCCACTACTCCATTCAAGATACAATTTTATAGGATAATTTGGGTCCTTCCTGTAAATGGGCCCATGTGTTGTGCATAGAAAATTTATTTGAAGACCTTTTATCTTTTCGGCTGCCTTAAGCACAAACTGTGAATAGTGTGAAACAATGTCCGCAAAATATCTCTTCATTTCCTCCTCAAAATCTTTTATATTAATTTCGTCATCGAAGATTTTCTCATCTAATGCTCCGAATGTGCCGAAAGCGTCGCCTGAAAATAGTGTCCCACTAATGATGTCGTATGTGAAGATTGTTTCTGGCCAATGAAGCCAAGGTGCTGTAATAAATTTTAAAGTATGTCCACCTAAATCTATCACGTCTCCATCCTTTACAGCTAGAGTCTCGAAACCCCCTCCATAGTATGCTTTCGCAAAGTTTATTCCCATTTGAGAACTGACAACCTTCGCTCTTGAAGCCTTCTCAACAACCTTATTAAGTGCACCACTGTGGTCTGGTTCAAGATGGTTTAAAATAATATAATCTATTTCAGAACATTTTACAATTTCTTCAATGTTCGACAAAAATTCTTTTGAATAGAATTCATCAACTGTATCAATCAGCGCAATCTTTTCAGAACCCTTAACAATGTAAGAGTTATAGGATACACCATAAGGTATAGGCCATAATCCTTCAAAAAGTATGTCCCTTCTATCGTTAACACCAACCCAAAAAATGTCTTCGCAGACTTTAACTGAAACCAAATTTAATTACACCAAAATAGAAAGCAGACACTTTTTATATAAAATTTTCTAAAAATAAAAATCCTTTTATATTAAGCCGGCAAAATTATATATTGACATATTATGCTTTATGAAATAAGATTTCACGGTAGAGGAGGTCAGGGTGCTGTAACGGCTGCGGAGCTATTGGTTAAGGCCGCCGTATGTGAAGGTAAATGGGGCCAATCTTTCCCATTCTTTGGTGCTGAAAGAAGAGGTGCTCCGGTAACAGCCTTTGCTAGGATTTCAGAAGAAAAGCATTTCTTGCACTCTCCCATAACCGAACCCAATATTGTTGTTGTCCTTGATAGAAAAATATTGGACATTGTGGATGTAAAATCAGGACTTAAAGAAAATGGTACATTAGTGATAAATTCTTCTAAAAATATTCCGAAAGAATTGTTACAAAATTTTAGAACATATGTTGTTGATGCTACAAAAATTGCAGTTTCTCTTGAACTCTCTTTTACAGGATGGGTTATAGTAAATACTGCTATGCTTGGCGCTATTGTAAAAGCTGTTCCAATAGTAACACCAGAAGGTATCATGAATGCTATTAGAAATAATTGGGCTGGAAAGGTTGGAGAACTTAACGCTGAAGCTGCAAAAAGAGCTTATGAGGAGGCGACTATTTTATGAAAAAGGTTGCTATAATATCTTTTCCCTCAAAGGGTACTGCAGGAGAGACTGGAACGTGGCGAGTTAAGAAACCGGTCATTGAAAGGCAAAAGTGTGTAAAATGTATGATTTGCTGGCTTTTTTGTCCAGAAGGAACCATTTTAAGGAAAGAAGATGATTTTGTTGAAATTGACTACAGATATTGTAAGGGCTGCGGTGTCTGTGCAAACGAGTGTCCTACAAAGGCTATAACGATGGTGGAGGAATGAGATTATGATACAAGTTTTAACAGGTAACCATTCTGCAGCATATGCTGCACTACTATCAGATGTTGAAGTAGTTTCAGCCTATCCTATAACACCTCAAACTCAGATTGTGGAAAAGATTGCAGAATTTGTTGAAACAGGCAAGTTGAAGGCAAAATATGTTCGTGTAGAATCAGAGCATAGTGCTATGGCCGTATGTGTTGGCGCATCATCAGCTGGTGCAAGAACATTTACTGCCACATCATCTCATGGCCTACTTCACATGAGTGAAATGGTTTATTGGGCTTCAGCTGCAAGGCTTCCAATAGTTATGCCAGTCGTCTGTAGAACACTTGGTCCACCATGGAACATTTGGAATGAGCATACAGACATGCTTCTTTTAAGAGACTTTGGCTGGATACAGTTTTTTGCAGAATCCAATCAAGAAGTTTTGGATACAATAATTCAAGCGTACAGGATAGCTGAAGACGAACGCGTCCTAATACCCGTAATGGTGGGTCTTGACGCATTCACATTATCACATACTTCAGAACCTGTTGACGTTCCAGAAATAGAATCAGTTAGAAAATTTTTGCCACCTCGAACTAATGCACCATATGTATTTGACCCATCAAATCCATTCACCTTCGGCAATCTTGCTTATCCATCACATCATATGGAAATAAAATATATGCATCATAAGGCTGTAGAGGATGCTAGAAAGGTTATTCTAGAAGTTGATGATGAATGGAACAAAATTTTTTGTAGAAAATATGGCTTTCTCGACAAGTTCATGTGTGAGGATGCCAAAGTTATAATTTTAACAATAGGTTCTTCAGCCGGTGATGCTAAAGAGGCTGCAAAAGTGCTTAGAAAAGCTGGCATAGCAGCCGGTGTACTGAGAATAAGGGTGATAAACCCATTTCCATCAAAAGAACTTTCTAACATCCTATCAAATGTTGAAGCAGTAGCTGTAGTTGACAGGAATCTTTCACCAGGAAATGGGGGAATATTGTTAGAAAAAATTAAGAGTTCACTCTATAGCTCAAAATATAGGCCGTTCATAAAAGGATACTTAGCCGGATTAGGTGGTAGAGATATAACAGTAAAAGATTACATAAAAATTTTCGAAAAAACTCTAGAAGCTTACAAAAAAGGTGAAACAGAATGGTTTAACCTAAACTTAGAGATGACAGGCTCATGAATATAAAAGATTTGAATAAAGAAGAATACATTCTCCCCGGCAACTCATCATGTCCAGGTTGCCCAGCAAGCTTGGGCCTAAGGCTATTAACTAAAGCAGTAGGTGATAACGCTATCCTAGTTATTCCAGCAAGCTGTATGACAGTAATACAAGGTGCATACCCACATACTTCCATAAAACTACCAACCTTAAACATCGCGTTCGCCGCATCCGCAGCGGCTGCATCAGGACTTTCAGCCGCCTTTGAAATTAAAGGCAAAAGTCATTCAATAGTCGTGTACGCTGGCGATGGTGGTACAGCTGACATAGGACTACAGGCCCTATCAGGTGCAGCTGAAAGAAACGAGAACATAACATACGTATGCTATGATAATGAAGCATACCAGAACACAGGCATACAAAGAAGTAGTTCAACACCCTACGGTGCCTGGACCACTACAACGGTAAAGGGGAAATTGGAGCAGAAAAAGGATGTTCCAAAAATTGTTGCATCACATAATGTACCCTATGTTGCAACAGCCTCCATAGCATATCCAATTGACTTTATAGAAAAGGTTAGAAAGGCTTTAAAAATTGGAGGCTTCAAATATATTCACTTGCACGCTCCATGTCCAACAGGATGGCGTTTTCCTGCTGAGAAAACTATAGAAGTAGGCCGTTTAGCTGTCCTAACTGGAGCATGGATACTCTATGAAATAGAAAAAGGTGTTCTACAGCTAACGGGTCCAAGCAAAAATCTCTTAGAAAGGAGTGCACGAAAACCCATTCAAGAATACCTGAAACTTCAAGGACGTTTTCAAAACTTGACTGATGAAATGATAAATAAAATCAATGAGGATATTGAAGAAAAATGGAATGAAATAAAGTTAACGATCAAATTAAAAGAAAACTTATAAAACGGGTGCCCAGAAAGCCTAGAACTTTAGTTCTAGGATGAATGGACAAAAGCTTAAATATCTGCTTCAAAAAAAATGCTATGCTGCCTTAAATCGGATGTTCCGAGCCCATAAAAGGGTGGCACTAGCGAAAGCCTATAGCCCATAGGGTAATGAGCTCTATGGGATGGGGGAGCCGTGACGCCCCCGAACCAGCAGATGTGACTAGAGGCGTAAAGCCTCGGGCGAACGCTGGAACCTCATGCCATAAAGGCATGCTTACAGCAAAACGGGCTGGACCGCAAGGAATGAAACCTAACACGGAGAAAAAGCTGGAAGCCCCCGACTTAAGCCGGGGAGAGCACGTCACCTATAGACTTCTTCTACATCCTTGTACCATTTCTTTTTTTCTCCAACTTTAGCCCTGAGTTTCCAGCTTAACGTTTTCTCCTCCTTGTCTATGGCTCTTAAAAGTTTCTCTATCCTTTCTAAAACAATCTTTTTATCCTCATCACTTAGCTTTGTACTGTTGATACTATAGTTTTTTACCTTCTCCATGTTTTGTGTTACAGTTTTCCAGAAACCCCAGTCTCCTGCAAGTATTTTTGCAATATATGGTGCATTTATTTGCTCCTTGTCACCTTCTCCAACCTCATGCTCCCTCAAAAGCATTATTGTGTCAATAACATCCTTTTCATTAATCATGACTATCTGCATCTTCTCCAAGAAAAGTTCTGCTAAAGGTATCGTTGGCTTATCAACCTCCAACCTACCCTCAAACTCTATTATATGATTAAATTCTAGTCTATCAAAAAATATGTCTGAATGTATCTTCTTATCCGAACCATAATAGTATAATAGTCTTCTGTGGCCAAAAATTCTTGTAAAATATTGGTCCTCAATCCATCCGTTGTTAGAATAAAGTTTTCTAACATCAACCCTAAACTTACTATATGAAGCAAAATCTATATCAGAAAATTTTCTCCCAAGCTCATC
>JACIWG010000077.1 GCA_014361085.1 Nitrososphaeria archaeon | reverse complement strand
AATTATATATTCATAAAATGTAAGTTGACAACAGTTATATTTATCGTAGAAGTTGCTATTTGGTGTGAAAGACCTTTCTATTATAATACCAACATACAATGAACGGGAAAATGTTGGCCAATTGATAGAAATGCTTATTGATTCATTAAAGGGCTTAAATTTTGAAATAATAGTCGTTGACGATAATAGTCCAGATGGTACTGGAGAGTTTGTTGAACAACTTTCAAAGGAGATTGGCAATATTAGGGTTATACATAGGCCCGGTAAGCTTGGTTTAAGTAGTGCTATCCTTGATGGTGTTAATTTGGCAGAGGGGTATGCTATAGGTGTTATTGACGCTGACCTACAGCATCCCCCTCAAACTTTAAGGGAAATGTATGCAAAAATTTTGGAAGGCTATGATATTGTTGTAGCATCAAGGTATGTAGAAGGTGGTGGTGTAGAAGGCTGGAGTTTTATAAGGAGGGTTATATCGAAAGGAGCCCTATTCTTAGCCCATCTCCTACTAAAGAGGTGTAGGTCTGTAAAAGACCCATTATCAGGCTTCTTTATGTTTAGGAAAGATGTTATTGAAGGTGTCAAATTTGAGGCTAAAGGCTATAAAATATTGTTAGAGTTTTTGGAAAAGGGCAGATATAGTAGGGTTATTGAAGTTCCATATGTTTTTAAATCGAGGAAGGCTGGAAAAAGTAAAATGAGATTAAATGAAATATTAAACTATGTTAAGCTTTTAATGCGACTTTCAGAATATAGGGTTTTAAAGTTTGTGACAGTAGGCTTATCAGGTGTAATAGTGAACCTTGGCTCATTATGGCTTTTAGTCACATTTTATAATTTCCCTGAACTCTATTCAGCAATTCTTTCCATAGAACTTTCTATAATCAACAATTTTATTTTAAACGACTTCTGGACTTTTAAAGATAGGCGATCCGGTAACTTCTTTTATCGTCTGATAAAGTTTCATGGTTCAGCATTAGGTCCCCTAATAAATTATCTAGTCTATGCACTTCTACTTCTTTTTGGAGTAAACTATTTAGTTGCTGATGCAATAGGTATTGTATGCGGGTTTGTAGCAAACTATATGTTTAGTGAATTTATTGTATGGAGGTAATCGAATTGTTTTCTAAAATTCAGAAAAATATTAGAAAGATTGTGTTTTTTGTTACAGTGGTCGGAATACTATCTTTCGCCTTCTACACATACTCTATTGCAAACAGTTTAACTGGAACAATTGGATATACGTCAGATGAATGCTGGTATGTTAGCTCATCAAGAAACATTCTAAGAGAAATATTTCATATTCAACCATCTTATGTTGACGATAGTGGCATGCATCATTACACAATATTTTTCCAATCATTTTATTGGCAAGAAACTTATGAAAGTGGGCTTGAAAATTTTCTAGAACAGGAATATGATGGAAAAATAATTATAAAATATAATAAAACTCCAGCCTTCTCCATCATAACCGAAAAAGTATTGGATAGAGAAAAATTTCTAGAACAGTTCAAGTACGTTAGTATTATTCAAAGTGGATACAATTATCCAGATACTCAAAACATCCAATATTATATGAATGCCGAGCATCCTCCTCTTGTAAAATATCTTATAGGATTAAGTATGCTAATTTTTGGAGACAAGCCGATAAGCTGGAGATTGCCTGGAATATTAATGGGAACACTAACATTAATCATATTATGTTTTACTGTATACAAGATTTCGAACAACATCCTTCTTCCTATACTGATCATAATTTGCGCCTTCGCTGACGCCGTATTTATTGCAATGTCATCTATTGCAATGCTTGACATATACGTAACATTTTTTATCTCTCTATCCATGTGGTTTGCTTTAAAAGAAAAGTATCTGCTTTCATCAATTTCTATAGGGCTTGCTGCCTCCGCAAAATTAACCGGAGTTTTCCCAATTCTTGCCCTAATAGCACTTTTTCTACTGTTTAAGGTGGATTTAATAAAAACTGTATGCCACTCATTTATTATACCGCCACTTGTATGGCTTACATCAAATATCCCTCTAATCTTTAGTTGGGGGTTCAGTAAATGGTACAGTGAACTTGAGAATGGTCTAAAATGGCATATTACATCCCGTCCTGAAGGTCCTCCAACCTCCCCACCATGGGGCTGGTTTTACAACCAAAATCCCTTTGCATTACACTTTAATCCAGACCTTGCTGCCAGAGTTAATCCTGTAATATATCTTATGGCAATAATTTTCATCCTCTTCATCCCATACTTGTACTTGAAAGGATACAAGAAATATTCGATACCATCCCTTTGGTTTGCTTTCTCATTCTTAGGATATGTTGGCGTATACGTGTTGGGTAATAGGACCCTTTACAGCTTTTATGTGGTAACATTGTCGCCGATGGCATATATTCTTGCATCACTATTTATCCTACATTTAGGGGAACTTCCAATCTTTCTAGAAGCCCTAAAATACTATTTTAATCAGGTAAAAAATTATTTTAAAAAATAATTGGTTAGGGGATAAAAAGTACTTTGCCAGCTTCCCCCTTATCAAGCAGCTCAAAAGCTTTCTGTGCATCATCTAATGAAAACTTATGTGTAATAACCTTACTTACATCTACTGTCCTGTTTCGAACAAGCATGATGCTCCTATACCATGTATCAAACATTATTCTACCCGTTATCCCAGAAACCCTTAACTCCTTATACAGAATTTGGTTTGTTGTATCTATTTCTGTCGGCTTCTGTGTTGTACCAACAAAAACAACCTTACCATTGAGTGCTGCCATATCTAGAGCCTGCTTGACCGCAACATTTGCTCCAGAAAGTTCTATAACAACGTCAGCACCCTTTCCATCAGTCAACTCCCTAACCCTACTTACAGGGTCAACATTTAATACATTTATCACTTCATCAACCCCTATCTTTTTCGAAAGGCTGAGCCTATACTCTCTTGTATCGGTTGAAACAACCATTGATGCTCCAGAAATCTTTGCAAGCTGCTGTGCAAAAAGTCCTATCGGGCCACATCCTGTAATCACAACAACATCTCCTGGTTTAATGTTTGCTTCACAAACTGCATGTAATGCTACTCCAAATGGTTCAAGCAGGGCTCCCTCTTCATAGCTAATCTCGTTAGGGATTTTAACTGCTGTAATTTCAGGTAAGACCGTGTACGGTGCAAATGAACCATATAATGTGTCAACACCAAAAATCTTCATATTCTTACAAATGTGCATTCTACCAGTATTACAGAGATAGCATGTCTTGCATGGGATATGGGTTTCTCCAGCAACCTTATCGCCAACTTTTAGTGTCCTAACATTCTCGCCTACCTCGACAACATCACCACAAAATTCGTGGCCTAAGACTCTTGGAAACCCTGGGTTATGCCTTTCAGCATAACCATCCCAATGGTAATAGTGTAGGTCTGTACCACATATTGCTGTCGCTTTAACCCTTACAAGCACATCCTCTGGCCCAACTTTTGGCTCCTCTATATCAAAAACTTCTATTCCCGGCCCTTTACTTGTTTTACCTATAGCTTTCAAAATAGACACCCCATGTTGAAGATAATATTTTGATATATAAATTAGTTTCTATTTGATGTCATCTAAATTAAAAGTTATATAGGGAATTTGACTGAAATGTGGGTAGAATGTCAATATGAAAGTTGTCTTCTTATGTGGCGGTATAGGGAAAAGGATGTTTCCAGTCACTAAAGACAAGTTCCTAATAAAGTTTCTTGGAAAAACCTTGCTAGAACATCATATAACGCAAGCCTTTAACGCTGGCTTAAAGGATTTCATCATAGTTGGAAATCCAACCAATGTTGATGCAATAAAAAATGTTTGCAAAAATGCCGGCTTTAATGTAAAGGTCTTTGTCCAAGAACATCCTAAGGGTATGGCTGACGCACTATTGACTGCAAAAGAAGAAATTTTAGATGACGAAATTTTGGTCGTTAACCCTAATGACATATTTGATCAAAATCTTTATGAAAAAATTTTGAGAGAAAGTAGTGATGGTGTCTACTCATCCTTTATAACTGGCTATAGGGTTCACAACTATTTTCCTGGAGGATATCTTGTCGTTAATGATAAGCTTGAACTTTTAAGCATACATGAGAAGCCAGGTGAAGGTAGAGAGCCAAGTAATCTTGTTAATATAGTTGTTCATTTACACAAGGATGTTGAGACACTAATCTATTACATGGAAAAGACTGACAGTCCACAGGATGATGTATACGAATGTGCATTAACAAAGATGATTGGTGACGGTTATAAGGTTAAGGTTGTAGAATATGATGGTGAATGGGTTGCAATAAAATATCCATGGCATATCCTTGATGCCCTAAAATATTTTCTAAAATCCATAAAGAATCCAATAATAAGGGAAAGTGCAAGCATTTCAGCAAAAGCCTGTATTGAAGGAAATGTGATTTTAGAAGATAATGTTAAGGTTCTTGAAGGTGCAGTAATAAAGGGTCCATGCTATATTGGAAAAAATACTGTTGTAGGAAACAACGTGCTGATTAGAGACTTCAGCCATATTGGAGAAAACTGTAGTATAGGCTATTCTACTGAAATAACACGCTCCTATGTTGGAGACAATTGCTTTTTCCACTCAAACTTTATAGGTGACAGCATAATATGTGATAACTGTCTATTCGGATACGGTACCATAACAGCAAACTATAGACTAGACCAAAGCATTATTAGGGTTAAAGTCAACAACAACATTATTGACACGAAGAGAACTAAATTTGGTGCAATGGTTGGAGAAGGAACTAGAATAGGTGTTGGCTGCATGATCATGCCAGGTGTAAGATTGGGCCCAAACTCGCTAGTGGGTCCAGGTGTCATCGTCTACAAGGATGTTGAACCAAACAAGAAAATCTTATTAAAACAAGAATATTTTGTAGAAAGCTTTGGAGATGAAGTACTATGATGCAGAAAGGCTACGAACATAATATGATAAAGGAGATAATGGAAGAACCGGCAGTAATTTACAAGACATTAGAGAAAAATAAAAAGGAGATAGAAAGGGTCTCAAATAATATTCTAAGAAGGTTTAAGGGAACAATGTACTTAACTGGGTCAGGGACAAGCTTTCATGCACTACTATCATTCCAATACCTCTTCTTCCAACTTTCTGGAACATATGCTACAGCAATATATGCTTCAGAGTTCCCACTATGGGTTCCAAAAACCTCTCCACCATCAATAGTTTTGGCCGTAAGCCAGTCCGGTGAAAGTCTAGACGTTATTAATGCAGTAAAGTGGGCTGATGAACTAAAATTCTATAAGGTTGGTTTAACAAACAGGGTTGGAAGTCAGCTTTCACTATTATGTGATGACATCCTTTACACATATGCGGGTGAAGAAAAGGCCTTGGCTGCCACAAAAACTTATGTTACACAATTAATTGTCCTTTTAACTCTTGCAACAGATCTCTCTCATCTTCTTGGGCGGGTACAAAATAGTCAATATCATGATCTTATTGAAGTACTCGAAAACGCTCACGATAATGTTAGACAGGCTATAGAAGGAAACATAGAAAAGATTGAAACATTTGCAAAAGAAATCTCATATGTTGACCGCGTGTTTGTCCTAGGAAGTGGTCTGCTTTATCCGTCTGCTGTAGAAGGCTCACTTAAAGTGAAGGAAACATGCACAATTCCCTCTGAAGGTTTTGCTTTAAGAGAATTCTTGCACGGCCCAATCCAGTTGACAAGCGAAAAAAGTTTGACCATAATCTTAGGACACAGTAGTATTGGTGAAAAATTGTATGCTGATGTGATAAACAGGATTAAAAATTTTGGTGGTAAAATACTTTTTGTTAACGATAGGCTTGTAGACTTTAGTGTGGATGAACAGATAGTTGCAGAAGCACCTTACATAATTTCACCCATAGTCTATGCTCCAATGATACAGGTCCTTGCATACTATCTTTCCCTAGCAAAAGGTTTAAACCCTGATTCTCCAGAAAAGTTGAGTAAGGTGGTAAAGTGATATACGCGCATATACTATTTGGTTTAGAAAATACATTATATGATGCAGACCTACAACTTTCTATGGCAAGGATGAATGCAGTAAAGGCCATGATTGCTGAAGGACTACCACTCAACCATGAATCATTGTATATGATGCTTGAACAGATAGTTAAAGAATATGGTGTACATTTTCCAAAACATTTTGATATTCTAGTTGAAAGACTTGGTGTAAAATATTCTCCGAGAATAATAGCTGCGGGTGTGTTAGCATATAGGGAAACTAGTAATGTTTACCTTAAACCTTACCCTGACGTACAGTCCACGCTTTTAGCGTTAAGAGATAGGGGTATAAAACTTTATCTCATAACTTCAGGTCCTCCGGTAAAACAATGGCAAAAGATATTATCATTAAACCTAGGACACATCTTCCACGACGTCTTCATTGAGGAACGATCAGATATTATGGGCGGCCCTTCAAAAGATTTTCTAAAAAATGTATTAGATCAACTTTCAGTTAACAGAAACAGCATATTAGCCGTATCTGGTCTCGAAAATGAAATAAATGTCTTCAAGGAATCTAGTATTCCCACAGTACTTGTAATGAGGGGTGCAAGCAAATATAGTGCAGAGAAGGCAAAACATGCTGCAACATATGTTGTAGAATCTTTGGATAAGATTCTAAAAATAGTATGATTGTCCGTGCATCATAAATGTTTGCTTTAAGATCTGACACAATTTTCACTCCAACCAAAATATATAAGGACACTCACATAATGGTTGATAAAGGTAAGATCGTTAAGTTAGCTAAAACTGTTCCAAAAAATGTTAAAGTATACTCTTACGAAAATTGTATAATTTCACCAGGATTCGTTGACATCCATGTGCATGGAGGTTTCGGTGTAGATTTAATGTTTTCTGCTGCAAGCGATATTAAAAAGTTTATTGAAAAGCTTCCAGAAACAGGTGTAACCTCTTTCATCCCATCTACTGTGACTGACAGTTTCGAAAATTTAAAAAAAGTTTCAGAAAAACTTTCCACTATAAGGTGTGAAAAAGGTTCAGAGATTGTTGGAATACATTTTGAAGGACCATACCTTAATCCTGAAATGGCTGGTGCACAGTCTAAGGAGCATATTAGGTTTCCTTCAATTGAAGAAGTTAAATTGTTAAGCAGTTTTTTCAACAATGTTGCAAGAAGGCTTACTCTGGCTCCAGAAGTGGATGATGGAATCAATTTTATTAAAAAATTAAATG
>JACIWG010000076.1:1063-7243 GCA_014361085.1 Nitrososphaeria archaeon | reverse complement strand
AAGAATGGAAAGAAAGTAAAGGTAAACGTAAGCAATTTAGAAGAAACATATGCTAAAATAAAATATTGGTTAAAGAAAATGTAGCAAGTTTATTTTATGCAAAGCTTATTTATTCAATTTTAAACATGTTCAAGATGTGGTTCCAGAAAAGTTTAGAGAAAATGTGAAGAAGATAATTGATTTGATTGGTAAAAGTGAATGTTATATTGTACACCACGATGATGCAGACGGATTATCTTCAGCAGCGGTTCTCAAAGCCTTTTTTGAAAGAAGAGGAGTAAATTTTAGAAACATTTGCCTCGAAAAGCTTTTTCCAAAAGTTGTTGAAAAAGTTCATGAAAGAGGCTTACCTGTAGTGTACGCTGACCTAGGTTCGCCTCACGCAGACACCATTTCTCAAAAAAATATTTGCAGAAGACCGGTTCTAATATTGGACCATCATGATCCACGACCTTGCTCTGATCCACTGATCTTTGACCTAAACCTTGAACATTATGGTTTTAGTGGAGAAAGAGATTTTTCAGCCTCAACTGTTACATACCTTTTTTCCTCCATATTGGAAGAAAAAAATTTTGACTTAGCCTATCTCGCTATTGTAGGATCAAAGGAAATCCCTGCAGGTTACATTGGATTGAATGCTAAAATTTTGGATGAAGCAATAAGGAATGGTGTGTTAGAAAAGGGTAGGCAAATAAAGGTTGCTAAGCTAGGTTTGTCTGTTGACGAGCTTTTTTCAGCGTTACAGATTTACGGTTCCGTAGGATATTATAGGGGTGGACCCAATGTCGGTATTAGGGTTGCATTAGAGGGCTTTTCTGAAGAGAGCAAAAAATTTTTGGATAAACTTGAAGGTGAAAGAAGAGATGCTAATAGGCGGCTGCTGGCAATATTGTATAGGAGCGGGTTAAATGAAACAAAGTATCTTCAATATTTTGATTCTAGGAACATGTTTAAGGGCATGGGAAGTAAGGTTCTTGGAACATTCTGCTCATACCTTTCTTATCAAAAGAGGCTGGTTAAGGCAAACAAGTACCTTTTAGGCTATATGGATTTATTGGATGAAGTTCCAGGATTTGGAAGACTTAATGAGAGATTAGTTAAGGTTTCTGTAAGGGTTCCAGAGGGTTTGAGGGAGGCTGTTGAAGAAAATAGAATGCCTTCTGCAATCGACATCCTGGGTTTAGCTGAAGAGATGGGCGGCTTTTCTGACGGCCACGAGTTTGCAGCAAGCTGTGTTATACCAAAGGATTCACTTGAAGAATTTATTGTTAAGGTTGACGGGCTTGTTGAAGACTGGGTGAATGGTGTAAGAAGGGTTAAACGTAAGGCCATAATTGATTAGACTTTATTGGAAGAATGCTGTTAAATCTTTACTTGGCTTTAAATCTGATTCCTTTATGCCGAAAACTTCTAGTATCCTCAGACAGACTGGAAGGACCTGCTTTTCAATATAATAGTTCCAGTCTATCTCATCCGATTCTACTTTAAAGTAGGGTTTTACTCTAGTATAGAGTCTTCCTGCACCCTTTACTATAATGTATCCTACCTTGTCACCAGGCTTTATCCGCCAACCTTCCTCAATAAGCTTTTTCGCAACCTCAACATGTGGCGCTGTAGCCTCATACTCTTCTATAGATTTTGTTATCTGCTTCCAAATAATAAGCTGCTTTAATGGAACCCTCTGGTTCAAAAGATTATCTATATGCTTTCTAGCAACCCTAACACCCTCATCTACACCCATCTTTAATATGGCTTCAACAACTTCCCTCTGGGCAATTTTAGCCACTTCACTCCAGTCACCTCTTATCGCTTCTAAACCGACAATTTCTATAAACCCATCATCTTTTAGGCCAGCATACTTCTTTTTGGCTTCAGTGAATAGGACTGTTCTATAAACTTTGTCAACCTTAACCTCTAGGCCTAGAACATCTTCTATCCAATTAACCAATTCTTTTATCCTATCATCTTCTTTTATGAAAATGGAGTCTGTGTCACCGTACACTATCTTTAGCTTTAACTCTTCAGCTTTTCCCATAGCCTTTAATATTGTTTCACGTCCTAGTGCCGCAGTCACCTCCGCAATTTCTCTCGTATACCATCTTGCACCAGCCCATCCGGTGTAACCGTATATTGCGTTCGAAATAACTTTAACAGCCTTCTGTCTAGCATCCAAAACTATTCTTTCAGGAGAGTCTCTGGGTAGCATGTTCAACCTTTCTCTTATCCTTTTCCTTTCCTCAAGAAGCCTCTTCAACGCATGAGGTAGGAAGCCTTCCCTTTCACTGAACCTTATAGTTGAATTAGGTATGCTTATTGGGCCTTCAGGGTCGATTGTATCAAAAGAAATGTTATATTTTATCATTAGAGATGGATACATTGACCTAAAGTCTAGGACAACAATGTTCTTGTGCAGACCAGGTGTTGGAGACCTAACAATACCACCAGGGTAGGATATGTGGACAACCTCCTTCCTTGAAGGAATCACTTCCCCCCTTTCAACAGCAAGCTTAGAAAGATAGTTTTCAACCCTAAATCCTGTTGAAGCAGCCATCACATAATCTGAGGGCATACAAGTTAACTGTGAAAGAGAAAATATGTATTCGTCAACAAGCTTGTATATTTCAAAAATACCCTTAACTCTTTGACCCAAATATTCTATAACACGCGTCTTATCCTTTGACCAAAGCTCAGCCAACTCATATTCTTCAATCGTATCATATTTTATTGGGAGATTCATAAATTGTGAGAACTCTTCTAAAGTCTCCAACTTGATTTCAGGAGACTCTTCCACCAGATCATATAAGTCGATATTTAATCTACCTCTAATCGACTGGTGTCCGTAAACGCTACCACGAGGCTCACCATCCAATCGTCCAATATTAAATGTTAAACCAAGCTTTCTAGACCTTTCAACAAGGAATGGTATAATTTTCCTATTACTGTTGAAGCCGACTATCACGTCAGGATCAAATTTTTTAACAAAATCAAGAAAACTTTTAATCAAAGTCTTTTCATCCCCACTAAAATTCATTAAACCATTTTCGGACGTCATAACTGAAATAGAAATAATTGGACTGTGCTCGGGGTCAGGTGAGCCTTTAAGGGAATAGAAAAATGCATCAAATGCTAAAACTCTAAGTTCTGGAAAAACTGTTTTCTCAAACTCGATCGAACACAACCTATTTAACTTTAGGAGATTATATCCATTTAAGTATCCGGCCTTTTCAGTATCAAGTAAAGTCCATGATGATGGAATAATGTTCTTTTTGAAAACATATTGGTTCGAGAACCTTACATCATCTTGGAAGACGTCCAAAATATGATTACATTTCTTCCTAACTTCATCGGCAACATCTTCTAGCCGTACATTGGCTGTGGTAACCCTTATTAATTTGACAGGCCTTCCTCTAAAGGTTCTTTCAACAACTTCAACATCTTTCACACCCTTTAAAGTTCTAATAATTTTAACATCTTCTTCAAAATTGCCTGATCGGATAAAGAATTCTGGATAAAATTCGTCTTTAATAATAACCCTTTCCCCCTCTTCAGAGACAGCCCATACTTCAACTTCATTGTATTCTTCCTCACCAGATACATCTAAAATCCAATACATTGGCATAATAAATGTTAACTGCACAAAGATATTTAAAGCTATTACTCAAATACAAACTTAAATATTAGAATGGCATCAAATTAAGTTGAGGAAAAAATGGAGTTTGAAGTCAAACAAACAGGTTCTGTCTTCTACATAAGATTACCAGACAATTCTAAAGCATACTTAAAGTATAAGGTAGAAAACAGCATAATGTATTTGATAGAAACATATACGCCTCCACCATATAGGGGAATAGGTTTAGCCAAAATGATGGTAGACAAAGCCGTCGAATATGCTGCTAAAGAAAATTTAAAGATAGTACCAGAATGCAGTTATGCAATAAAATATTTTATTAAAAATAATGATAAATATAGAGAATTGTTGGCAGACAAATACAAGAACATGAACATAGAAAGTTTAATAGAATACTATAAACAAAGATTAGAATATGAAAAACAGAAATCAGGCAAAGAATGATTGCCAAACTTAAATTTTTTTTTACACAATTCGTATGAGAAGACAATATTTTTAGTAAAAAATTAAGGATGTAGAAGCAGAAGAAGAAACCTAATTCCCTTACACGTCTCTCTATATCACATACAATCTTGTGAACTTTAATTATACTTATTTACTCGGTTCTAGGGAAAAGTATACTCTTCTGTTATTTTTTCCCTTATTTTCGACTCTAACAAGTTTAAGGATACCCACTTCTCTAGTATTTGAGACATGGGGGCCTCCATCTGCTTGGACATCCAATCCTTCTATTTCTACAATCCTCAATTTTTCTATGTTTGGTGGCATCACTTCTGCAAGCTTAACTATTCCAGGAATCTTAAAAGCGTCCTCTCGAGATAAATAGTAAATTTTTATGTTCCTGTTTTTTGAAAGCTCCTCATTTGTTTCTAAAAATACTTCCTCAATCAACATTCTATCAAATCTTTCAATATTAACATCTAATCTAGAAATATCTGTTCCAACTTGGTTTCCAGTTATAAGTGCACCCGTCTTCCTATTAAATACTGAAGCAAGAGCATGTAGACCAGTATGCATTCTCATTATAGTATACCTTCTTTCCCAATCTATAACCCCTCTCACCATATCGCCTACATGCAAGCCAGTAGAGCAGACGTGATGGAAAACTTTATCAACTTCTTTTCTCACCCTATCCACTAAATATGTTTCTTGGCCTTTAACAATTACACCCGTATCTTCAGGCAACCCTCCTCCTCTTGGATAAAATGCGGTTTGATCCAATACAACCTCTTCACCAAATATTTCTAGAACTTTGGCTTCAAACTCTTTCATGTAAGAGTCATCCATGTACAGAAGATTTGTCATATTTTAAACTAGAATTGAATGGTTTAAATTCTTTACGCTCACTAAAATAGAAAATGTTTATATGCTGGGTAAAACAAGTTGCTTGGTGAGATTTTATTGGAAGACCTTATTGAAACAAAAGTGTTTGACGTAGCCATTGTGAATACTGATGCTGGAAATGTGCCTGTCGTATTCTTGATAGATCAAGAGGATAGGATTTTACCAATCTTTATAGATGAACAGCAGGCTTTCTCTATAAAGGCTGGGATAGAGGGAAATATGCAAGTACCATTGACGCATGATCTTATGATGGACGTTTTCAGAGAACTTGATGTAAAGGTTTTGGGTGCAAAAATATATGATTTGATAGAGAACAGATATTGTGCAAAAGTTTCATTGAATGTTAAAGGTGAAGTTAAAGATTTTGAGTGTAGGTCAAGTGATGCTATAGCTTTAGCCGTTAGGTCACAAAGCCCAATATATGCGGCAAACAAGATAATGAACGAAATGTCTATCATGAAGAAGGATTTACTTGAAGGTAAGAGTGAATAAATGTTCACTCTCCTCTCCAAAATTTTTTGAAAAACTAAAAATAGAACTAATTACATTAATAGTGCGATAGCATGGTAGAAGAATTTTCTCGTGCAATAGAAGACTATCTTGTAACAATCTTACAGATTTCAAGAGAAAAAAGTAATGTTAGGAACAAGGATATTTCTCGTTCACTAAAAATTGCTGCACCAAGTGTAAGTGAAATGCTTGAGAGAATAAAAAATTTGGGGTTGATAGAGCATGACAGGTATGGGCAAATTAAGCTTACAGAAAAGGGCCTTCGTGTTGCAAAAAATGTTGAAGAAAGAAGAAAGATTTTTATGAACTTTCTTAACCTCCTCAACGTTCCCTCGAAAATAGCTGAAAAGGACGCTCATGTTCTCGAGCACAGTCTTCATGAGATTACAGTCAAAAATTTGGTTGAATTCCTAAATTTTCTTAGAGAAAATGTTGAAGGCACCGTGCTGATAGAGAAGTGGTTTAAGCATCTGTCCAAATAAAATTTTATTACAATTTTGTTGAGAAAATTTAGGGTAACCTATAAATATGCTTATAGTAACTTTCAAGTGTGTGATGAAAATGAACAATGAACTAGCGAGTTCCAGCGATTTCATTGAAGAAATAGGCTTTAGGGTACTCGAGATTATAAAATCTTCGGGCTATATAGATAGGAAGAGTTTAATGGAAAAGTTCAATTTAGACGAAGAAACACTTAA
>JACIWG010000076.1:326-1054 GCA_014361085.1 Nitrososphaeria archaeon | reverse complement strand
ATCATGCAAGGGCTGCCCATATATTGGATTATGTAGCCAGGGTAAAATAAAATTTTACATTTTAGGGTGAATAAAAATGGTAGAAGAAGTTGTACCACTTTCTACTATGCCTGCAGGTTCAAAGGGTATTATAGAACAGCTTTCAGGAGGTGTTGGCTTAACGCGTAGGCTTATGGAAATGGGGATGACAGCTGGAACACAAGTTGAGGTTATACGCAATGATATGGGTCCAATAGTTGTCAAGACTAGGGGGATAACCATTGCAATAGGAAGGGGGATGGCGAACCATATTCTTGTTAGAAAAATAATGTGACATGATCATCATGAATCCAGAAGGTAGACATGCTCATGGTAGAATGGAAAAGGGTAGGGAAAATGTTAGAGAATATGATTTTCTAGTAGCTTTGGCTGCACAGCCTAACGCTGGAAAAACTACGCTATTCAATACTTTAACTGGAAAAACAGGGTATGTGGGAAACTGGCCTGGGAAAACTGTTGAGAGGATGGAGGGTGATTTTGTCCACCATGGAAAACGTTTTCACGTAATAGATCTTCCTGGAATCTATAGTCTTTCAGCCTTAACTTTTGAAGAGTTTGTTAGCAGAGAGTTTATTGTTGACGAAAGGCCTAGTGCCATAATAGTTTTACTTGACGCTGAAGCTTTAGAAAGATCCCTCTACTTTCTCTTGCAGGTTCTTGAGTTAACTGGTAAAGTTGTTGTTGCAACA
>JACIWG010000076.1:0-316 GCA_014361085.1 Nitrososphaeria archaeon | reverse complement strand
TCAAGCTCGTGGACTTCACATTAATACTGAACAGCTTGAAAACGGGCTTGGAGTGCCAATAGTACAGATAAGTGCATTAAAGAGAACTGGATTAGGGGAACTTCTAGATAGGCTAGTGGACGTTGCAGAAGGCAGGCTTGGAAGAGAAGAGGAGTTTATGGTAGACTATGGTCCTATAGAACATTACATTATAGAAATAGAGGACATTCTTGAAAAATGTAGGCTTTTTGAAAAGTATCCTAGGAGATGGGTTTCATTAAGAATCCTTGAAGGTGACATTTACTTTATTAAAGAAGTTGAGGAAAAGTGTAGTGAG
>JACIWG010000075.1 GCA_014361085.1 Nitrososphaeria archaeon | reverse complement strand
TATTTGTTGGAGGCGTATGTTACTTGAACAAGTTCTTTCACTTTTAACCCATCTTTTATTATAAAGTCGACTTCATTTTGATTATAATCTTTCCAGTAATAGAATGTTAATAATGGATTTTGGTTTGTCTCCCTTAAAAGATGTAGGAAGACTATATTTTCCATTAGCTTGCCGTAATCTTGTGAAAACATTGTATATTTTGCTAGACCGGTATCAGCAAGATAAACCTTTCTAGGCCATAATTCTCTTTCATGAGCTTTCATAGAAAATTTTCTTAGAAAATAAATGAATAGTGTGTCCTCCAAGTTTTCCACGTACCTGTAGAGTGTCATTATATTGAAACTTAATCCTTGAGATTTTAGCCTCCTTTCTATCGCACGTACACTTATTTCTTGCGAAAAATTTTGTATAAGGTCGTTGAAAACGTATCTTGCTAATGTGATACTTTTAACAGAATGTCTTTCGACAAAATCTTTAAAAAATGCTAAATCTATGTACTCTTTTAATATTTTTTCCTTCTCTTCCCTTAAAACAATTTCTGGGAAACCGCCTTCCTCAAGATAATTTTTTAGTTCCCTTTTAATAACACCTCTGTTTTCGAGAAGATTGGGTTCAACATGAACGTTTTTTGCTTTAAGATATTCTCTAAAACTGAATGGCAGTAGCAGGTATGTGATAATCCTTCCTCTTAACTGTGTAGCAACTTCTCTGCTTAAAAGCCTTGATGACGAGCCTGTTATAAAAACGTGAAAGCCTCTGTTCAATAAACTTCTAACAAGAGATTCCCATAAACTAACATTTTGAATTTCATCAAGAAAAACGAATTCAGGCAACCTTTCTACAACTTCAGGGAACATTTCAAGAACTATTCTTAAAACATCAAATGAGCTTAATCCTTTAAGAAATGGTTCTTCGAAGTCCAGGTAAAGGACTTTACTTCTTTCCATATTTGAGATTATGTTAAAGAAGTAGAAGGTTTTTCCAGCCCTTCTCGGACCTATAATGGTTACAGCCTTCCTTTCAACAGGTTTCACCTTTAATTCCCTTTCTATCATGCTAGGGAAAACTGTTTTTTGGAAAGAGAGTAAATAGTCCTTAACATACTCTACTTCCATGATTATCTAATTGTATCTATCAAGAAGACAAATTAATAAAGTTTTGTATCCTTAAGGAATACAAATTAAGAATATGACTGAGGAGAAATTTTAAGGCGGATTAAATTGAATCAGCAAACTTTATATCAACATTCTTTTAACAAGGAAGTGATGAAGAAGTTCGTTCTTTTTGTCTGTGTTGGAAATTCTGGTAGAAGTCAGATGGCTGAAGCCTTCTTCAACGCTAAAGCGCCGGAGGGCTTTTTCGCTATCAGTGCTGGCACAAAGCCTGAAAAGGAAGTTAATCCTAAAGTTATCGAGGTTATGAGAGAAAAGGGGATTGATATTTCTTCTAATAAGCCTAAGGGTGTTGAAGAGTGGATGTTTAGGGATGCTTTTAAAATTATTATAATGGGCTGTGGTGACGATTCATGTCCAGCTGTATTCTTGAAGAAGGTTGAGGACTGGCATCTGGAGGATCCAAAGGGTAAGTCTATTGAGGAGATTAGGAAAATTAGAGATGAAATAGAAAATAGGGTTGAGAATCTTATTAGAAGCTTGTCACAGTAAAAGAATATATAGTGGTCTGAAGCAATTTAGTGTATGTTTAATACTGTGTTTCAGATTGGTATAGAGGCAACATTCTTTCTAATAATACTACTGTTTTTCATTATTTGGCTTATTGCTTCAATGATAAGAATTGTTAGAGAGTATGAGAGGGTTGTTGTCTTTCGTCTTGGAAGACTTTTGGGCGCTAAAGGTCCAGGTGTTGTCTATCTTGTCCCATTTGTTGATAAGCCTAGAATTGTTGACCTTCGTCTGGTGACATTCGATGTTCCAAAGCAGAGGATTATTACAAGGGATAACGTTACTGTAGACGTTGACGCTGTCGTATATTTTAGGGTAGCTGATGCAATAAACGCTGTTTTAAAGGTTAAGGATTATGCGCTTGCAACAAGTCTTCTAGCACAGACGACGTTAAGGGATGTTATTGGGCAAGTAGAATTTGATGACCTCTTAATGAAAAGAGAGGAATTGAATAAGAGGCTACAGACAATATTAGATGAAGCAACTGAGCCGTGGGGTATAAAGGTTACGGCTGTCGCAATACGTGATGCAGCCATACCTGAGAGCATGCAGAGGGCTATAGCTAAGCAGGCTGAGGCGGAGCGTGAAAGGAGAAGTAGAATTATTACTGCTGAAGGAGAGCTTATGGCGGCTCAGAAGATGGCTGAGGCTGCAGAGTTTTATGCAAAAAGTCCTGCTGCCATGAGACTTAGGGAACTTCAGACTTGGACGGAGATTGCTAGAGAAAAGAACCTGATTATTGTTACAGAGGGAAATATTATGCAGGCTTTGCCGGGTCTAGTATTTTCTAAGCAAAAGGAAAAGTAAAAGATTTAACCTTCTACTACTTTGAACATGAGAATGTAGGCTATGGTGGATGTGATTGGATTAGGTGAAGCTATTATAGATTTTATTGCCCTAGACAATGTTAGCTTACGTGATGCAACCCGTTTTATGAAATCTTTTGGAGGAGCCCCAATGAACACGCTTATAGGCGTATCTAGACTAGGCTTTTCTTCCGGAGCTATAACGGCTGTAGGAGAGGATCCATTCGGAGAATATATTGTCAAAATATTGAGAGAGAATTGTGTTGATACATCTAACGTTCAAGTTAAAAGGGGGTTTAGGACTCCATTAGCGTTTATAACAAATGAGCCTAATACTGGTGAAAGAAGGTTTCTATTTTATAGGAATCCCCATCTAAGCTCAACAGCTGACACACACCTTTCTATCGAAGATATGGATTTCAATTATTTAAGGAACGCTAAAGTTTTGCATGTTTCTGGATTTTCATTATCCTATAATACGACTAGGGAGACTGTTTTAAAGGCTGTAAAATTTGCTAGAGAGAATGGGGTAAGGGTTTTCTTTGACCCAACTTTAAGGCCTGAAGTATGGGATTCAGAGGAAGAGATAAGAAAGGTAACTTATACTATTCTAAAAGAATGCGATATAGCATCATTTTCTACTGAAGAGGCCGAATTCTTTTTCGGAACAACGGACTATGAAAAGGCTGCCTCGCTAGCATTAAATTTCGGCCTCAAGATTGTATGCATTAAACTTGGCTCAAAAGGCGCCTTTTCGATGACAGTTGATGGTGTTAGTGTTCTTGAGCCCGCGTTCAAGGTTAAAGCTGTTGACACTACGGGAGCAGGTGATGGATGGAATGCTGGATTCATTGTTGGAATGCTTAAGAATTTTGGGTTAAGAGATAGTGTTAGGATAGCGAATGCTTTAGGAGCGCTTGTTGTCACAAAACATGGTGCAATAACGGCCTTACCGTATAAGGGTGAACTAAATAGGTTTTTGGAATATAATGGTCTAAATTTGAGAATTTAATGTTAAAAGCCTTAAATATTAGTTTATGTTTCTAATTTGTGGTCTAATGGCTAGCAGAAGAATTATAAACTTATTAATCCTAATTTTATTGATCACCTATTTTGGACTATTTTCGCAAGCCTACGCCTTAGATGGTAGAAATTTGGTTGTTTACACTGACATTTCTGGATACATTTCTGTTGCAACTGTCGAGCATGTTAGAAGCACTTTAACGTATGCTGAAAATGTTGGAGCTAAGGCGGTTGTTTTTCAACTTAACACTTTGGGTGGGTCAGCTGATGCTATGATGAATATTGTTCAAGCAATTTTAGCTTCAAAGGTTCCAGTCATAGGATATGTTTACCCGCAGGCAGCGCAGTCTCTTTCTGCTGGAACATATATTTTGGTTGCTACAGACTATGCTGCAATGGCACCATATTCTATAATTGGTTCAGCTCAACCTGTTGTAGGCTCTGAGCCGACAAAAGAGTCAAAGTACATTAACGCGTTCAAGCAGCAGATGATCTCGTATGCAGCATTACATGGTAGAAATACGACTGTTGCAGAAAAGTTTGTTACAGAAAACCTTAACCTTTACGCACAGGAAGCTAAAGAATGTAATATTATTGATGCAGTCGAACCTTCTCTTGAAGAGCTTTTGAGAAATGCTGACGGTAAGACTGTTAGGAGAGGTGACGCGGTTTTCCAGCTTCAAACATATCCCTTTGAACTTAAGTATTTCGATAAGCCTGTTAATGTAGAAATTTTAATATACCTTACTGACCCGCTTCTCTCCTCTCTACTACTGTCTATAGGAATACTTGTTTTACTAGTTGGGCTTTCGACACCTGGAATGGGTGCTGAAATTGTTGGCGCAATGATGGTTATACTTGGTCTCGTCGGCTTCGGAATAAACATTAACATTGTTTCAGCAATCCTTGTAATCTTTGGCGCAGTGCTTTTTGTTATAGAACTTAAGAAGGGAGCTCACGGTATTGCCGCCTTAATAGGTACAGTGGCTATAACCCTTGGATTTGCTTTAACAATTTCAAACCCATTTTCTCCAACACTTATACAAGCGGAATGGGTTTTTAGAACACTTTTAACTGTTGTTGCTGCAACCCTTTCAGCTGGAATTATTTTAACAGTGCTAATTGTTAAAGCAATTTCTATAGTTTTAAGAAGAAAGCCTGTTGACTGGCTTCCAACTGGAGAAGGTAGGGCTGCGGACGATATTTTGCCAGGGAAAAAAGGTTATGTTGTTGTAGGTGGAGAATATTGGCAGGCGACAAGCGATGAGGAAATAAAGAGTGGAGATGCTGTAGTTGTTGTGGGAAGGGAAAAGGGTGTCTTGAAGGTTAAAAAGAAGGTTCAGTAGACTAGGAGAAGAGAGAGGTCGTTCACGTTAGTTCCAGTTGGCCCAGTATATATCAGTGAGTTTACTTGCTTTAGAAATGTGTTAGAATCATTGTTCTCTAGATATTTTATTGGAGAAAGGTTCTTTTGTAGTGCTTTTTCAACAGTTTGTCCATCTACTATTGCTCCAGCAGCATCACTGTTTCCGTCTATGCCGTCACTTCCTATTGACGCAAATATTGTGTTTTTAAGACCTTTTATTGCTATCGCAACAGACAAAGCCATTTCCTGGTTTCTTCCACCTCTACCGTTCCCCTTTAATGTTACAGTTGTTTCTCCACCAAAGAATATGGCGCATGGAGGAAGAATAGGGCCTTTCTGGTTAACTAACTGTTTAGCTATTGAGGCAATTACCCTACCAACTTCTCTTGCCTCACCTTCAAGATATGAGGTTAATATCATAGTGTTTAATCCATATGATTTTGCCTTCTCCTCCATAGCCTTTAATGTGCCAATGTTGTTTGCTACAATAATATTTTTTACCTTTTCAAAAATTTTGTCTCCAGGCTTTGGAGTATCTGGAACTTTACCGTTAAGCCCATCCAATACCCTTTTCATTATATTTTTGGGAACTCTATCCACTAAATGGTATTTTTCAAACAATTCGTAAACGTCTTTGAAGGTGTATGGGTCAGGGGAAGTGGGGCCTGAAGCGATAGAGCTCAAGTCATCACCTACAACATCAGATAATATTAGGCTTACAAGGTTAGCTGGATAAATGTGTCTTGCGAGCTGCCCACCCTTTACACCAGAAATATGTTTTCTTATACAGTTTATTTCTTGAATAGTTGATCCAGCGGCGAGAAGAAGTCTAGTCATCTCCTGCTTATCTTCTAAGGTTATACCTTCAGCGGGATATGTGAAAAGTGCTGAACCCCCTCCAGAAATTAGGCAAATAACAAGATCATCAGTTGTTAGGCCACCAGATATTTCGAGCAGTTTTCCTGCAGAGTTTACGTTGATTTCAGTGGGAACAGGATGTGTGCCTTCAAGAACTTTAATTTTCTTCAATTCTGAAAGCTTTATCGAGCCTTTTGGAACAATTATGGCACCATCAAATATTCTTTCACCCAAAATTGATTCACAAGCCAAAGCCATCCTATAGCTGGCCTTACCGAATCCTATCACCACAATCTTATTGAACTTTTTGAAATCTTTTGAAAGCGTTGAAAGCATGTTATAAACTGAAGAATATGGGTTCGCAGTCTCCAAACCTGTTTCAATAATATCTAGAACCATAGCCTTTTCCTTTGTATCTGAAACTTCATCCCAGTTCAAAATCTTTTTAGCATTCATCACAAAAGTCTTCTCACGAACGTCTTAAAAATATTTTTTACATTTATAACATTTGAGTAACTTTATATAAAGGAAAAGTTATAATTAATGTAATGTTTAAAACGGGACTAGAAAACATAGAAGAACCTTACAGAAGTCTCATTAAAGATTTACTTAATACACTATTTCTAATCTTCAAAGACGATCTTGTATCCCTAATTGTCTATGGAAGTGTTGCTAGAGGGCAAATGAGAAAAGATAGTGACGTCGACCTTCTCATAATAGTAGAAAATTTACCTACTTCAAGGTTTGAAAGGATAGCCATGTTTAATAGGGCAGAAGAGCTTGTCGAAAAAAGTTTAAATGAGCTTTTGAAAAAAGGATATTATGTCACATTTTCACCGATAATTAAGACTACTGAGGAAGCAAAAAAGATTTCACCTCTATACTTGGACATGGTTGATGAATGTATAATTGTATATGATAAAAATTCTTTCTTCAAAAAAATTTTAGAAAGACTTTCGATAAAGTTGATGGAACTTGGAGCTGAAAGGGTGTGGGTTGGTAGAAAGTGGTATTGGAGACTGAAAAGGGACTACAAGTTTGGGGAGGTAATAGTTATTGAATAACCTTGAGCTGGCAAAATCAAATCTTAGACAGGCTGAAGAGAGAATTAGACATGCTAGGGAGGCAGTAGAAGGTGGAAACTATCCTTTTGTAGTTAGACAATCTCAGGAGGCAGTTGAATTAGCTTTGAAGGCATCATTGAGGCTTGTTGGGATAGAGCCTCCTAAATGGCATGATGTTGGACCTGTTTTGAAAAGGGAAAGAGACAAGTTTCCAGAATGGTTTAAGGAAAAAATTGATGAACTTGCCTCAATATCCAGAAGCTTGAGAAAGGAGCGTGAGATGGCTATGTATGGTGATGAGGAGACGGGTGTTTCGCCGGAGGAACTGTATATTAGGTCTGATGCCGAATATGCTTTAAAGGCCGCTGAAACTGTCCTCTCTAACGTTTGCAGGCTATTGAATGAAGTAATTAAATAAATTTTTTATATGCTCTTTGGTTCTGTTAGCCCATATTTTTTAGCCAACTTTACGAGTTCAGAAAAAGTTTCCTCGTCGATGGGTATACCTTCTTTCATCCTTTTACATGTTAACTCTTCTTCTATTTCGTTTGGGAAC
>JACIWG010000074.1:5106-7366 GCA_014361085.1 Nitrososphaeria archaeon | reverse complement strand
AGAGGAAGTTGAGAAACTAATTTTGGATGAAGTTAAATAGTTGGTGATGTTTTTGAATGGTGTTAGAAGCTGGTTTAGGCTATTTATTATTCTATCCTTTATTGTGGTCATTTATGCTCTTCTTGTTTGGAGTAGGATTAGTGCATACTCTATAGCGCCTACTATGGAGCCTCAAGATTTTTCTAATCTTCCATGGTATGAGATACCAATTTACTATCTATACGACTACTTTTCTCATGGAACAATATGCCTCCTTTTTGCATTTACGACAGCAGGCTTAGTTTACGAGTTTGCTCCAAAAAATTGGTTTATAAGGTATATGAGAAGCAGTAGGCTTTCAAGCTATATTTTGGGGGCAGCGTTTGCACCACTTTTTACAGTGTGCTCATGCACTATGATTCCAATTTTTGCTGGAATTTTGTATAGTGGTGCTGGTATAGGGCCGGCTATAACATTCCTGCTTATGGCGCCAGCGGCCAATGTTCTCACAATACTTGTGACTGGAGAATTTATTTCCTGGGATGTTGCTGGTGCAAGGTTTTTTGCATCACTTGTTACAGCATTGTTTGCAGGCATAATTATTTCGAGGACAGCATTTGGCAAGAAAGTTGAGGAGGAAAAGAGGGTAGGTTTACCTCAAGATACTTCTAATGTTGAAGAGCAGAGTATATCATTGGATGAGAGACTGGTTTCTGCTTTAAGGTTTGGCGGTTTTCTTGCAAAACAGATTTTACCATATTTTATAGTAGGTCTTATTGTGGTAGGTTATGTTACCGCATACACTCCAGAGGAGCTTGTAGAAGGATATTTGACTGGCGTTAGGGGTGTACTTTTAGCTTCAGTGATAGGTGGACCACTTTATACTCCAACTTTGGTTGAAGTTGTTTTAGGAAGAAGTTTACTTAGTTTGGGAATGTCTAAGGCAGCTCTCCTTTCTTGGCTTATGGGGCAACCTTATGATATACCGAATATGATGGCGACTTCTAAGGTTGTTGGATGGAAGGTTGTCTTATCTTATGCTGCTATAGCATGGGCATGTAGTGTGTCATTTGGAACGTTATATGGTGTTATCACAAGTTCATTGTAAAGGTGAAATGCTTTGAGTGAAGGCCAGAAGCTGTCAATCTTGAACAAGTTTCTAACATTATTGATATTTTTGGCGATGGTTGCCGGTGTAGGGTTAGGGTACGTGTTTCCACAAATTTCAACATATTTAAGTGCAGCGAGTGTTGGAACAACATCTATTCCTATAGCCTTAGGTCTTATCTGGATGATGTATCCTCCACTGGCGAAGGTTAAGTATGAGGAGTTGAGGGAAATTGTTAGGGCGCCAGGCTCTAAAACAGTTGTTACAGTATCACTTTTCCTTAACTGGATAGTTGGCCCAGCACTGATGTTTGCTCTAGCATGGATTTTTTTAGCTGATTTTCCAGAATACAGGAATGGTATAATTTTGGTTGGTCTCGCAAGATGTATAGCTATGGTTATTGTATGGAATGATTTGGCGAAGGGAGATAATGAGTGGGCTGCAATATTGGTTGCATTAAACTCTGTATTCCAGATAGCACTCTATTCACTTTTAGCATACTTTTACATTACAGTCGTAGGCGCATGGATTTCTGGACAGGGCACTGTTGTTCAAATTTCATTTTATGAAATAGCTCAGTCTGTCCTAATATATCTTGGTATACCATTTTTTGGAGGGGTTTTAACAAGATTCTATTTCCTTAAAACAAGGGGAAGGGAATGGTATGAAAATGTGTTCTTGCAGAAGATAGGGCCAACATCACTTTTCGCACTACTTTTCACGATCGTCGTAATGTTTTCTCTTAAGGGAGAATATATTGTGAAAACACCTTTAGATGTTGCAATAATATCGGTGCCACTGATATCATACTTTACAATAATGTTTTCTGCATCATTCATTCTAGGCTATTTTATAAAGCTGGACTATAAGAGGACGACAACATTATCCTTTACAGCTGCAAGCAACAACTTTGAACTGGCTATAGCTGTTGCAGTAGCAGTATTCGGAATAACTTCAAAAGAGGCTTTTGCCACAGTAATAGGGCCACTTATAGAGGTTCCTGTAATGATAAGCCTCGTTAACGTAGCACTCTGGGCAAGAAAAATGTTCACAAAATAACTTATAATATTATAAGACTATTTTAAGCATTTTAAAGAAAAAATTTGAATTTGCTGAACAATAATTTTAGAAACATTATTATAGGATGCGACCTAATTGGTATGGTCAAATTTT
>JACIWG010000074.1:0-5096 GCA_014361085.1 Nitrososphaeria archaeon | reverse complement strand
GACGGCATCCAACCAGTAGATTTTAGCTTTGAAATGTCAAGTAGCATAAACTTTACGTCACCTAACCATCCCCTGCCATCTTCTGTTGCAGGTAAAAAATGATATTCTACATTCGATAAGCCCATTTCTTTTACAATTATGTCCGCTATATCTTTAACTGTTATCCAGTCCATGTTTCCAACATTATATATGTTATAATTGCTTTTTGAAGGTTTAAAGTTTCTGTAAAGGTGTATTGTTGCATCTACAGCATCCCTTACATGTATGTAGCTTTTCTTCTGTGTTCCATCACCTAGGATTTCGAGAATTTTAGGGCTTGTTTTAAGTTTGTTTATAAAGTCGAAGATTACACCATGAGCACTTCTAGGCCCTATAACATTCGCATACCTTAGTATGAGAGCCTTTATACCATAAAGTTTCGAGTATGTTTTTATCATGTTTTCACATGCCAGCTTACAGCATCCATAAACTGATATTGGTTCAAGTGGATAATATTGTTCTGGCGTAGGTATCGTTTGCGCGTCACCGTAAACTGTGCTTGTGCTCGCAAAAACAATATATGATACATCATTTTTTCTACACGCTTCAAGCACGTTGAAGGTTGCTAGAAGGTTTTCTTCAAAATGTGTTCTCGGCTCAAGAACACTTACTCTTACTTCAGGGTTTGCAGCATAATGGAATACTGTGTCAACCTTGAAAACTTTCACCCAGTCTGTTTCAAAAAATTTTAGGTCAGCCCTTACAAAAGAAAAGTATTTTTTGCCAAAATGATGCCTAACGTTTTCTATTCGGCCTGATGAAAGATTATCTAAAACTATAATCCTTTCAAAGTATTCTGGTAGGCTGTCGACGATATGGCTTCCTATAAATCCGGCTCCACCTGTAACAAGCACATCCATACATGAGATAGTATTATATTTTACATTTAAAGATTTTTGCACTTAAACGTCCATGTAAAACGTTTCTTTCCCCCAAAACTTTTACATCAACTTCATCCACTGCCTGCAGAAACCTTCTGAATGCGGCAGTAATTAGGACAAGTGTTGAGCCTGAAAAACGCTCCCTTAAAGCCTTCAAGAAGAGTTTATAGAATCTTTTCATACCACCTTCTGGAACCATTCTGACACCATATGGAGGATTAACTATTATTGTGTTAAAGGATTCACATGGGTACATTTCAGGGCAGGTGGCGTCACCCAACTTGAGGAAGACTGTGTCGCTTACACCAGCATTTGAACAGTTCATTATAGCACCTCTTAGATGGCGTTCATACTTTTCCATTCCAAAAATCTTGTAAACGTTTCTGTTTGCTGTACTAAGAAGCTTTCCCCTTAAATTTTCAAAATCTTGAAGATTAAGAAAGCCAATTTTATGGAACGCAAAATTTTTTCTTAGATAGTTTGGCGGTATACGTCTAGCCTTAAATGCTGCTTCAATAGGAATTGTTGCACCACCACACATTGGGTCAATCAGAGGCATGCTACAATCCCATCCAGCCAGCATAAGCATTGCAGAAGCGATTGTAGGCTTTAGGGCTGCAGGATGCTCGTAAACTCTATAACCCCTTTTATGAAGGGATTCGCCTGTCGTGTTTAGGCCTAAAATATACTCTTTATCTCTAACTAGGGAGAAGAAGATTATGTCTGGGGAGTTGAGGTTAACTTTTAGCCTAACACCCTTACTTGAAAGGTAGGAGTCGATTATAGCTTGGCCTACAACCCTTGAAACGTCAACACTGGTGAAATCGTGCACTCCATAACGTTCACTTTCAACAGCAAAAGATTGATCGGGTAAAATGTATTTTGAGAAATCAACTTGCTTTACAAGATAATATATTTGGTTAAGGTTCTCGAAATATGTCCTACAAAGGCAGATCATTACCTTATTCAGCGTAGAAGCGCATAGGTTGAGTATGTAAATGGATTCAGGACTAGATTTGAAAAAGACCTTTCCAACGTCTGGAACACATTTTACTTTCAAAAGCATTTCAACCTCAGATGAGGCAAGGTCTTCTATGCCAGCTGATGTTGTTGCAAAAAATTCTATTCCATCCAACCTAACATCACCTCATATTAGAAAAAAGTTATTGTGTTGGCTCAGGGCATGAATGGCTAATCATTGCAAGCTCATAGTCACTGAATTTCTTCATCGCAGCAACATTAAAGCTTTTCCTAAAATAAAAACTTATTTCTTTATAGCTTACGCTAGAAGCCTTCTTGGCTCAAGTTTAGATGTAAAGTTCTGGAGCTTTAGGCTGAACTGACTTAGACTGTTCTCTCAAAGTTTTTATCATAGTCTCATACTTTTTGGCTTCTTCAAAAAGTTCTGTTAAATCTATTTCTAGCCTTGGAACAAGCTTGTTCACTGTTTCAAGAAGCTTTGCAGCAGCCCTGTATTCTTCAGCCTGACTATAGAGAGGTGTAACTAATGTTATGACATCAAAATTTTCTAGCCTACCCTCATTTAAGAGTATTGCTGAAAGGCCTGTAATCACACCATAGTCCATCTGCCTGACACCGGCTTCAGAAAGCTTCTCTCTCATTTCATCAGTACTTCCTATGCCAAAAACTTCTTCAGGCATAACCTTTCTTTCAACACCCTCTAAAGGTAATGCTAGTAAGGTTATGATGTAACCGCATCCTCTAGTTTTACACCAGTCAAGCATAGCCCTAGCAAGAGACCTACTCAACTTTAATGGTATAACAAACTCTGATAGAAATACTGCAACCTTAAGCTTCTCGCTAGCATAAACTCTTGCAGGACATTTAGGCTTGCCAGCGTAAACCATGCTGACTGGAGGAAACAGTGTAGAGTCTATTGCTGCAACCTGGTCAAGGTTCAAGAATGACACCAGATAGTTTGCAGCTATTGCACTTGACAAGCTTACCATTGGAATACCGTCTATTATAACACTGCCCTTCAGGTTCGGCTTCTTATAGTCCACTATTCTCACAACATTCTCTGACATAATATTTTATAGTGCAAACGCTCTTTTAAAATTTTTTGTAACAGAATTATTTCCAAAAGACTTAAAAGGGGCTGCTTTAGAGTATAGGCCATAAAGATGGTGTAGAATTTTTGTCTGAAAAATTTTATGGAAAAAGAAAACCTGTCGAGTCAAAGGTAGGTCAACTAACACTTTCATCTAAGGCAGTGAATGTGACGGCAAAGGTTATTTCAAAAAGTGATTCGAGGAACGTGACTTCTGGAAGAGATGGGATGGCGCATCAAGTTTGTGACGCACTAGTTGGAGATGATACAGGATGTATTATATTAACACTCTGGGACAACAATATTGAGAAAGCAGATGTTGGAGAAACTGTGAGAGTTGAAAACGGTTACGTAAGCCTTTACAGGGGTAACATGAGATTGAATATTGGAAGGTTCGGCAAGATCGAGAAGGTACAGCCCTTTGAAGGAGAAGTTAATACAGAAAACAATCTATCAGAAAAGACGTACGAGCAAACGTTTCAGAGAAGAAGAAGTTATAGGGGATATAGAAGATACTAGAAATATAAAATTTTGGTAAAAAATTTTTAGGGTTTTTTGTTAGAGTATACTTTAAAATAAAAAGGGTGGGTTGGGCTATGAAGCCCATGGAGGTTGATATACAGTCCATATTATAAAGTAAGCTATACAGACTATACTCCAGACAACGTTGACTAGAATATGATACCATTTTGGCCTAATCGGCTTAGGTAGAAGTTTATAGTTTAGGTATAATACACCTAATGTTACGTAGGCGTGGGCAAGATTACCTAGCCAGTTTACTGCAAGCCAGATAGCGTATGGTGTGCCCAGAGGGATAGCGCATATACCCCATACTACTATTATAGCGAGCATGACAAAGTACCAGAAACGGTATGGTCTCCTAGCAGTCTTTTCTGGAAGTTCAAGGTATAGTGTGTCAGCCCACTGTCTAGCTATACCATCGTATACAGAAAATTGGCTGTCAAAGAGTGCTGCTATAATAACTATACCGAACAAGGAGTATACTATTGGACCCCAAACCTTACCAAATATTTCAGCAATAACTACAGCAATCTTCCATCCAGAAGGGACCTTTAAACCATAGTAGGCGGCTGCAGTATATCCTGCAACACTAATCACGTAAGTGAACCATATACCGCCCAAGATTATGAAAAATAGAAGCATTGTTATACCGTTAACCTTCATCCATTGACTGAACTTCTTAAGCTCCTTAGGGTCGTTTGTGTCAAATATGTATCCGGAGCGCCTAATCTCTTCAGGCTTAAAAGCTAATCCAGTAACACGGCCCATGTAAGCTGACATACCCATACCCTTTTCTCTAACCCAGTAGGTGTGCCAGAAGTTCCAGAATCCTCCAGCTGGCTGGTTAAGGAATGGGCCGATTGCAGCAACAGTTATCCCCGCTGGAATAAGGCCGAAGCTCATCCAGTCCGTAGCAACCTTAACGAAGGCTTCAGGAGGAGCCATAAGTATAGTGAATATTGTTATACCGAGGTTCGCCGCAATAAACGCAGCATACATAAGATATTCTAGAGACTTGTAGACGAATGGGCTTGCGGCAAATAGTATGAAGACAAGCGCTAAGGCTACAACAGACCACTGCTCCCATGTTCCGAAACCCATGAGCGCTGCAGCTCCAGCTGCTGCACCAGTAATCCAGGCAGGCCAAGCCTGTTGGATGAATACGAAGATTGCTGTAAACCATGTCCAGAACCTTTTTGGCTTAAGCTTGTAGAAGCCCTGCATCACAGTTTCTCCGGTAGCGATACCGTATCTTGCGATCTCGTTGTTTAGGAAGAGTTGTGCAAAGCATGAGACAAGGTACAGCCAGTATATTCCTGTCAGCTGTTGGGCGCTAACATATCCAGCATGATATGCTTCGAAGCCTCCTACTGATAGGGTTCCTAGAATAACCGCTGGCCCACACCATTTTATGATCCCGCGCAATGTTACTGGTGGTGGGTCCGGCATAGGCTTAATTTCCCATTGTGGGTCGTCAGAACTTTTAACATCTGTTTTGGCAGATGTCATAGAATCATAGTATAGTGTAGTGTATATTTAAACTTTATTTTTTACAAAAGTTTAAAAATTATGCTTTATTAAAA
>JACIWG010000073.1 GCA_014361085.1 Nitrososphaeria archaeon | reverse complement strand
CCAAACTTTTTAACCTTTTAAATTCCATATATAGCTTAAGGAGAAATTCACCCCATTCTTCTTCTCCTTTTACTTTCTCTAAAATTTTTTTAACCTCTAATGGAACAGAGATAGTCGCATATTTTTTCATTATATCACCATATAATAACATACCATCATTGGTATATAAACATATATTTAAATGAGAATATTCCTTTAAAAACAAACAGATGGCTTTTAATTAAAGCAGATACTTATCTAACATCATAGGCTATTCTAAAAAGTTTTAAGCCCAATAATTAAAATTTAAGATGGTAGGATAATTTTGAAGGGCGCATTTTTATATGGGCCAAAAGATATTAGGATTGAGGAGGTAGAGAAGCCTAGTATTAGAAGTGGTGAGGTTTTAGTTAAAGTTAAGGCAGCCGGTATATGCGGTACAGACATACACTATTATCTTGAAGGTAAGACGGCGGTCTTTGTACCTAAACATCCTTTTATTCTTGGACATGAGTTCTCAGGCGTTATCGAAGAATCTAATGTTGAATCATTTATGCCAGGAGATAGGGTTGTGATTGAACCACAGATCCCCTGCTTTAAATGCTACTACTGTAGGCGGGGAAAATATAATTTATGCACTAATCTTAAATTTATTGGTACAGCTGCAACATTTCCTCACATAAATGGAGGATTTGCAGAATATTGCAAGGTACCAGCAGAAACTTTGCATAGGATACCTGAAGGTGTAATGTTTGAAGAGGCTGCGTTGGCGGAACCTCTTTCTGTAGCAATCCATGCATGTAGAAGGGTTTCGATTAGTCCTGGAGCCCGTGCACTTATACTTGGGGCCGGCCCTATTGGACTCTTTACCCTAATAGTTTCAAGATTGAATGGTGTAGTAGAGCCTTTGATAGTTGATAATGTTGAAAGAAGATTGAATTGGGCTAAAGAATTTGGGGGGTATCCGATAAACTTTAGTGAACAAGACGTGTTCCGAGAAGTGGAAAAGGCTACTGGCGGAGATGGTGTAGATGTAGTTTTTGAGGCTTCGGGTTCACCGGCTGCCGTGGCCACTGCATTAAAGTGTGTGAGAAAAGGAGGATGTATTGTTTTGATAGGCAATCTTCCAAATGAAGAGATACCTTCAAGGCTTTTAAATATTGTGATAAAGGAACTTGATGTCAAAGGTATAATGAGATATGCTAACACATTTGATGCTGCTCTCAGACTTATATATAAAAAACTTTTTCCAGCCAATGAGATAATAACTCACACATTTAGTCTGGATGAAATACATGAGGCATTTGAGGTTGCTGTGAAGGGTTTAGCGCTTAAAGCAATAATTAAACCATGATAGGGTTAAGATTGTGCGAATGCAGAAATGTACCTGTATACTATAGAGAACATTATTCCGAAAATAAATCCTGAAGAGCACATAGCAATAACGTATGTTAATGTAAAGTTTGTTGTAGGATATGATAGAATATAGTAAAGTAATTGGTTTTGAATATATTTTATTGGAATAAATAAGATCGACCAGAATATTCCTGTAAAAAGTGCAAATTTCTTGAAATTTACAAATTTATGCTTGAGCTTCATAAAAACAGTTTCATAAAAAAAGCCTATTGAAGCAACAATTGAACACATAATTATAAATACGATTGTTGAATAATTTAAAGTAGTTGTTGTAGCAAAAAAAGTGGGAGTGAATAGTGGTAGGGATAGGATTAGTGACACAATGGGCCCAATATAGTACTTCAATTTAGACGCCAGAGTACATTTAAGATTGCAGTGCCTTTATTATTTCTTTACAAAAGTAGGGTAGGTCAGCAGGCACCCTCGATGTTATAATGTTTCCATCTCTGACTACAGGTTGGTCTACATAGTTTGCTCCAGCGTTTATTACATCATCCTTAATTGCTGAAACACATGTAGCAGTTTTGCCTTTCAGTATACCCGCAGATATTAGTACATGAGGACCGTGGCATATGGCTGCAACAACCTTTTTCGAGTCAAACATCCTTTTTACAAAATTAAGTACTTCTTGATATCTTCTTAGCCTATCTGGCGCCCATCCTCCAGGAACTATCACGCAATCAAATTCTTCAGGTTTAGCCTCCGAAAATGTTAGGTCGGGTACTATTGATAGACCATGTTTTCCCACAACCGTATTTTTATCCATTGCAATAACTTTAACAGTTGCACCTTCTTCAATTAATCTAAGATGAGGGTAGTGCAGTTCTAAATCTTCATAGTCTGGACCTGCTAATATTGCAACCTTTTTCCCTTGAAGACTCATGCCTATCACATTACAAAAAATTTTGGACAATATATAAGTTTTATTATTTAAAGCCACTTATTTTGGAAAATAGAAATTGTTAAATAACCTAAAATTATTTATTATTTTGTTATGATGACGCCTAGAGAAAGAGTTAAGGCTGTAATGGACTTTAGGAAACCGGACCAATTACCCTGGTGTGAAAGATTCTATGATGAGACACTTGTTAAATGGCTTAATGAAGGACTTCCAGCTGATAAAGTGCTTGTTATAGATTGGGAGGTGAGGGTTGGAGGAGTTTCACTACTGAATTGGCCTATCGTGAAAGGCTTTAACCCATACAAGTATTTTGGATGCTATAACTTTTTAAGCTTAACAGTTCCACTGGATCTTGGACCTCTTCCAAGGTACAGGCAGAGGATTTTAAGAGAGAATGAAAGATATGTTGATGTCCTAACACAAACTGGTGCTGTAGCAAGAAGGTTCAAGAGTGCAGAACATGTATGGTATAGTATGCCCATGTTTTTAGAGTTTCCAGTTAAGGATAGGAAAAGCTGGGAGGAATATAAAATGCGTTTAAACCCTCATGATCCATGCAGACAGCCTAAGGATTGGAATAAGGAAGAGTATATTAGAGCTTTCGAAGAACATGAAGATGGGCCTACTGCAATATGCTTGAACGGATTTTACGGCTTCGGTGCAGAGTTGATGGGAATTCCAAGCTTTTTAACTACATTCTATAGAGATCCAGAACTTATAGAAGATATGGTCAACTATTGGGAATATTTTACTATCGAAGCAATAAGGAATTCTGTTGAGACATTAAAGGATAGGATTGACCTAGTATTTTGGTGGGAGGATCTGGCGGAAAAGAATGGGCCATGTATTTCTCCAAAACTTTACAGAGAATTTCTACTACCACATTATAAGAACGTTACTGGATTCTTGAACAAAAACAAGATTCACCGCATTCTGATGGACAGTGACGGAAACCTTTACCCACTATTAGAGTATATTATTGAGTCAGGAATAACTGGACTGTGGCCTCTTGAAGTTAATGCTGGAATGGATGCAGTTACCGTAAAAAAGAGATATGGTAACAAACTCTTTTTGATAGGAAACCTTGATAAAAGGGAAATTTCTTTAGGAGGAGAAAGGATGAGAAAAGAAGTTGATTCGAAAGTGCCAATATTGAAAGAAATTGGAGGATACATTCCTGGGTCAGACCATCTGATTCATGTTGAATTTACGTTGGAAAAGTTTCTAGAATATTCAAATTATATTAAAAAAATATTATCATAGTTAAAATGATTTAAATCAATGTAGACGATTAAAGGTTTGGTAAGAAGCATATTTAGAACAGGTGCATTAAATAATGCTCTTTCTACACTTTTCTTATCTGCTTTTCATTTTGATTAAATCGATACTATAGAATAAAATTTGGTTTCTATTATACTATGTTTAACCTAAACCCATATCTATTGTCTAGAAAATGATAAGATTATCTTAAAGTAAGTTTATGATAAACTTATGTTTAGGGGTATCATTCATTAAATTCGGTTTGTATATCAAAAATGGGAAGACATTTAATACACATATATTATTTTATTAACGTGATTATATCATCAACTGGCAGTTTGGGTGGAGAATCTGGAATCTCCTTTGGATAACCTACAGGTATTATTGATATTGGCTCACTTCCTTTTGGGAGATTTAAGATCTTTGATAGTTCCTCAGATTTAAAACCTGAAACCCAGCACGCACCTAGTCCAAAGTTGACAGCTGATAGAAGAAGATTTTCTATTGCTGCACCAATTCCTAGTAATCCTGGTACACGACCCTCTTCACCATATCTTGCAGAAACAGGACGTGAGAGGTAACATACTATAATTACTGCTGATGCAGACTTTATCCACGTTTGAGGAGGAGATGTTTTAACGTTTCCAGAATATGTTGTAGAAACAATTTTTTCTATTAAGTCCCTATTTTTTACTATAATAAATTCCCATGGTTGAAGGTTTCCAGGTGAAGGGGCTAGTGAAGCGTGTTCAACTAATTTTATTAAAAGTTCGTCTGGAACATCTTTTTCTTGAAATGAGCGAACACTTCTCCTATTCCTAACAACAATTTCATAATCCATACAGTATCCTAAAGAATTTCAATGGTTCAATATTTAAGTTTTTAACGATTGATAAGATAATTTTAAAAGTCTTTTTTAACGACATTTTGAGATTATATTCTTAAAAATAGGTTTAAATTTTCTAAATATCCTTAAAAAATAAGTTTTTTAATTCAAATGTATTTTTTGAGCTGTTAAAAAGTATTTAGGCTACAAATATTACTTTAATTTAAAATATATCTTCTAAAGTAAATATAGTTTTATTTATAATTGGTTTTTGAGGAACAAATCTGATTTTGAACAAAAAATTTAAATTAAATTTAATATAAAGTCTATTGGGTGGAAATTATGACAGAAGCACTTGGATATCACATAATAGCAGACTTTTACGGCTGTGAACCGAGTTTATTGGATAATGTGAAACTGATTAGGAGAATTTTAAGAGAGGCTGTTGCAAATGCGAACATGAAGGCTGTAGGGGAAGTTTTTAAAAAGTTTCAACCTTATGGTGTTACCGGAATAATAGCATTAGAGGAATCACATATATCAATACACACTTGGCCAGAATATGGTTTCGCAAGCATAGACATATTTACATGCGGCGAAAAATCAAAGCCTCATGTGGCGCTTGAGCTCATAAAACTTGTTTTAAAGCCGACTAGAATTAGAATCAAGGAGTTGGAGAGAGGTGCCTTAACAAAATTAGTGAAAATTTGGTAGCTACTCACTTTAAACTAGATTATATTTTAAAGATTCAATTGAAAGTTCATCGACATTTTTAACAAGCTTATAATTTTTTGTAACGAAGTCTGGAAGAAGATTAAGATATCTTTTATATCTTCTATCCCCTAGTACAAATAAGGCTCTATCCTCTTTAGACCTGAGAGCACGACCTAAAGCCTGTGAAGCTCTTTTCAATGCTGGAAGAATGTAGGCGTAATATTTACCCTCTCTTTTACCGTATACCTTTTGAAAATATTTTATGTAAAGTTTTGTTTTAGTGTTTAACCTTTCAAATGGGATGCCTACAAGGAAAATGCCTTCAAGCTCCTTTCCTGGAAAATCTACACCTTCAGCAAATCTTCCAAATGCTGTTGCACACAATACACCTTTCCTTTCACTTTTAGCACATTTTTTGAAGCTGTCAAGCAGTTCTCTACCCTTTTTTCCGCTCATACCCTCTTGTTCAAGAAAAAGTCTTCTACCATTTTCTGACACAATCTTTTCTAAGCCCACTTTCAAAAGTGTCTCTAGTATCCTATAACTTGACGCATATACTGCCACATTTTCATTAACATTTTTTATAAATACATCAATTGAGTTTAGGTAGGATCTGGCCATATCCTCTTCAAGCTCTTCTCCTTTTGTAGTAAGATATGTGGTGATTAAAGTATATGCGTTTTTCTCACTAAATATTGATGGAAAAGATTGTCCTACATAATTTTCTAAACCGATGACTTTTGCAAAATCATCTATGGGATTCAATGTACCTGAACAGAATATACTTCTATACGAGATGGACCAGACTTTTGAAAGAAACTCGTTAACTCTCATGTCAATCATTTCAAGCCTAACCCTATCCTTTTTGTCCCTGCTTAGAATAAATGCTACACCATCAACATTCATATTTTCAACACATTTTTTAAGAAACTCGCTTAAATGATATAGACTTGATCTTGGAACCCTATTTTTTCTAAACCTATCCATTCTAACCATAGAGCCGAGCCTATGGATTCCCTTTATCAAATCAAGCAGCTTTCCATAACCAAAGTCTTGAACAAACTTTTTAAAATCAAACTCCTTATCTTCTTCAATCCTCCTCCCCTCTAACCTTAAAATGTTGAGAAAAAGTTTTAGGAAATCGATTACCTCACCACCCTTTGGATAAAATGTTTTAGCCTCCTTCAAAGCCCTCTCAATACTTGTTTCAGAAACCTGGTCAGAGTTTAAACTCATGCAGACGTTTTGAAGATTATGTGCCTCATCAACTACTAGAAAAGATTTTCTCAACCTTAAACCGTAATCGACAATCCATCTTATGCTCTCGTTGAGGATATAGTTGTAGCTTAATGATACAACTGTCGCCTGAAATAAAATTTTAAGCTGAAAATAGTATGGACACATCCCTAAACTTTTACATTCAGAAAGAATCTGCGAATAAAGTTTAGGCTCCTTAAATTGGTAAAAGACTTTCTCAGGAAGGTTCTTATAATATATGCAATCACTTTTATGAATGTCACAAATATACTTAGCATCTTCATAATCTATCTTTCCCCTTATCCTCATGTCTTTTATAAGCAAACACATGTCCTTTTTACCTCTAAAAGAGAAACCGAAAACATTAACCCCATTCTTTTCAACTATCTTCTTCAACTCCTCTATAGGCCTATCAATTTCGTTACCGGTTCTAACAATCCAAATAATCTTTCGACCCTCCTCAACAGCCTTAGGAAGAAGCGCGGACAATATTAATGGGGTTTTACCGAATCCAGTGACAGCGTTCAAGACAAGATTCTTTTTATCAACATTTGATGTTATAAAGTCTAAAAATTCCTTTTGATACTCTCTGAACTTGTAGGGGAAAATCTTCTGGTACACCTAAAACACTTAACCAAACATTTGATATAAACCTTAGGAAGAATATTTTAAAACAAAGAATATAAACATGTATTGCATGGATGTTGTGGCATGATCATTCACACAAGGATAAAGGATAAGAAGATAACATTACCTGACGAGCTTATAGAAAAATATGGTATTAGCGAGGACAAGGTTGTAATATTATTGGATGTTGGAAACGGCATACTGATAAAACCTACATCATTTCAGGTTCCAAAAGAAGTTAGTATAAAAGAAAAAGTGGACACTGTCGACAAAGATATTGAGGCAATTATTTCTGAAATCATGAAGCAGCAGCAAATGGAAGAAGTTGAAAAGCCAATAGTTAAGTAAAAATCTTTACTCAAACATAAAATCACACATAAAATATAATTTTATTCCGCTTACATAACAGAAAAATATTTATTTTACAGGCAAAAGATATTTTTGGTAGAAAAAGTGGTGGGGTGTCGGAGCGGCTACGAGTCCGCCTGCAGAGCGGATATACAGG
>JACIWG010000072.1 GCA_014361085.1 Nitrososphaeria archaeon | reverse complement strand
ATTCCTACTTCTTCTGAAGCAAGAGTCTAGAGAACAAATCTTACTTTTAAGAGGAAACCATGAACCGCCTATCGAATTGCTTCCATATCCACACGATTTCCCATATGTTTTGAGAACCCGTTTTCCACAGAATTGGTTAACCCTCTATAAGGCCTCATTCAACCTTTTTCAGCAGCTCCCCCTTGCATCATTTACAGGCAACGGCCTGTTTTTCGTTCACGGTGGTCCACCAATATCGGACTCAAGTTTGTACTCGCTCAGGAACCCGTCTTTAAAATTGTTTGAAGAAGTTTTATGGAGTGATCCCGTAGAGGATATTCTTGAAACTAGGCCATCACCTAGAGGCGCTGGACTATATTTTGGAAAGAATGTGACTGAAAGATTTCTCAAAGCTAATGGTTTGGTTGCAATAGTTAGAGGTCATGAGCCGTGTGAAGGCTTCAAGTTAAATCATGGTGGTAGAGTAATAACCCTTTTTTCTAGAGCTGGTTCCCCCTATTTTAATCAAAGGATAGGATATATGCTTGTTCCACTTTCCACAAAGCTTGCGCCAAAAGATTTGAGATACTGTTTAAAAACTATTGAGGCGCCGGTTGACGCTAACAATTTTGTATATTAAAAATTATATTTCCAAAAGTTTTGATGGATTATCCTTCAACATCTTTTCAATTAAATCATCTTCTATTCCCGCATCTTTTAGCATTCTAATATATTCTATTAGACCCGATATTGGGTCAGGGTTATCTATTTGTCCAAGGTCACTTGATATCACACATTTTTCTACACCAACTTTTCTTATTGCATAAGCCACATTCTTCGGGTCAAGTTTTTCAGAACTATCTATACAAGAAAATGCACAATGTTCAAGATAGGCTCCCATTTCAGCCAACTCTATCTGCTCTTCTGGACTCAGTCTTGTAACAAAATAGTCTACATGTGTAACCAAAATTTTTATACCCTTTCCTCTAGCCTCTTTAACAAGTTTGAAAACCTCCTCCTTAGAAACGTGTCCTGTACCCAATATTATGTCGTTTTCAGAAATCAAGTCCAGTATCTCATATACTTCATCCTTTATTTTTCCCTCCTCATCAAGTATCTTAAGTCCATCCTTTAATCTAAAGTCTACATGTTTTTCAAACCTTTTAGGGTCATACATAATTTGTCCTGCTTTTTTTAAGTGATTGTCAGAATCGAATGTTGGCATCCAAACTTCCTTTGCACCATATGCTATTGCAGCCTTTACAGCCCGAGGATTAAGTCCCCCCAAAGTATAATTTAACACTATTCCACCGAAAAACTCTATTTCTGGCACAATGCCCCTTACATAGTAGGCCCTATCATATGTTGGTGTAAAATGGTTTTTTGAAACTATAGCCCTATAGCCTAATTCCTTACACATTTTTGCAAGCCCTATTTCTGTAACCGACCTCTTAATAATGTCTGGAGAACAGTGAACATGAAGCTCACATGCTCCATCAAGAAGCCTTCTAAATTCCTTTTCAACTTCTCCTATCATACTATTGTAAGTTCAAAACATTTTTATTTAAAACTTTTTTCAATAAACTCTTTATGTAAAGCTTTTAACGCTTTTAAGCCATCTGTATCCTTTACTACGAAACTTATGTTTAATTCGCTTGAACCTTGAGCTATCATTCTAACATTAACTCCTTCATCTGCAACAGCCTTGAACATTCTTGCAGCAACACCCGGTGTCCCCTTCATACCTTCACCAACACATGCTATTGCGCACACGTCATCTTCTAATTCTAACTTTTTGGCTTCATTACCGAACTCCTTCTCTAAGGCATCATATACTTTCTTTGAATTTTCCTTTTTAACTACAATACTGATGTTAGATTCTGATATGCTTTGAGATATCATCATAACATTCGATTTCGATTCTGCAATTTTGTTAAAAAATCTTGCAGCCATTCCAACCTCGCCAACCATTGAAGCACCCTTTATTGTTATCATCGAAATATCTCTTATCAGCGAAATTACTTTTACAACAGAATGATATGGTCTTGTTACAGTTTCCATAATCTTTGTACCATCATGCTTTGGATCAAATGTATTCTTGATCCTGACGGGAATCTTCTTTTCAATCACAGGCTCAAGCGCTCTAGGATGAAGTGCCTTTGCACCCAATATAGCCATCTCCATAGCCTCTTCATAGGTTATCTCAGGTAATGTGACTGCCTCAGGAACTAATTTTGGGTCAGCTGACATTATACCATTTACATCGCTCCAAATTATAACCTCGTCCGCGTCAATCGCATTCGCTAATATTGTTGCACTATAATCGCTTCCCCCTCTACCTAATGTTGTTATTATACCATTTTCTGTTGCTCCAGCAAATCCTCCAACAACAGGAACAAAATTATTTTCTAGTAATGGTAAAATTGTTTCAGCAACCCTCTTCCTAACTAGTGCCATTAATGGTGTTGCCTGTCCAAACCTAGAATTTGTTATTATACCTGCTTCCCCCCCAGTAAATGCCTTTGACTTAAATCCTCTAGAAGCTAGTGTTGCAGAAGCTATTTCCGCGGAATATCTTTCTCCAAAACTTGCAACATAATCCACGCTTCTTGGGGTAGCCTCTCTCAAGTATAGTATGCCGTAGAGGACATGCTTTAGTTCCTCGTCAGCCTTATCAAGCCTTTCCTCAAGCCACGAGGGTAGGTTTCCAATAGAATTTTTTGCAACACTTCTATGTACGTCCCTGACCTCTTGAAGGAAATCATTAATCCACTTTTCTTCACCCAATTCAGCCATTCTAGTAGCCTCAATAAGTTTGTCCGTTACACCCTTTAACGCTGATACAACTAAAACAATCTTATCATTTTTATAGTCTGATAAAATATCACATATCCTAGTATACCCAGCATCCTTAACCGATGTGCCACCAAATTTCATTACATACTTCATAATCTTATCCGTTCACTCAATATATCCTAGCTTATAAAGTAGTTCAGCTGTTAAGATAGCGTTTCCTGCAGCTCCTCTTATAGTATTATGGCTTAATACAGTAAACTGTAGAGAATTTTCATCCAATCCCCTTCTAACTCTTCCTACAACAACACTCATTCCTGGAACAGAACCTGAATCCCTGTCCCTTCTAGGTTGAGGTCTATCACTTTCCTCTCTAACTATTATAGGCTTTTCAGGAGCTGAAGGCAGTTTAAGTTCTTGAGGCAAACCCCTAAATTCCCTTAGAATATTTTTAGCTTCTTCAACATCAACCTTTTTCTCTGTTTCCACATAAACGCATTCAAGGTGTCCATCGATTACGGGGACACGATTACATGATGCAGCAACCATCATATCATTTTCCAAAATTTTCTCATCCTGAAATTTGCCTAAAATCTTTTTAGTTTCACGAGCAACCTTCTCCTCCTCATCCTTAATATATGGTATGACATTGTCTATTATAAGGAGACTTGGTACACCAGGATAGCCTGCTCCACTTACAGCCTGCATTGTCGTAACAAAAACTTTTCTAACATTATATGCGTCATCTAAGGGTTTAAGTGCTACAGCTAAACCCGTAGTTGTACAGTTTGGTCCTGTTACAATAAAACCTTTCCAACCACGTTCCCTTCTTTGTCTATCAATAATCTTAGCATGTTCGGCGTTCAATTCAGGAATAATTATTGGAACATCAGTCTCCATTCTATATGCGCTTGTGTCACTAACTACTGGAAATTTTAGCGCAAACTTGCCCTCAACCTCTCTTGCAACCTCTGAAGGTAGGCAGCTGAAAAATAGGTCAGCGGCCTGTCTTTCAGGATCTATTTCGCTAACAACAATCTCTTTAACCCTTGTAGGGGGATCATATGAGCCAATCCATTCTACAGCTTCTCCAAACTTTTTACCCGCAGAACGCTTACCCATCAAAATAGATATTTCAAACCAAGGATGTTTCTCAAGTAATCTCATATACTGTTGGCCAACCATTCCAGTAGCTCCCATTACTGCTACATTTAACTTACTCAATCCACCACCTATGCCCATTATCTCTTGAAACAGTTTTTTATATCCTTTTCTTGAATATCTTTGGCAAAAAGATATTTTTGCACAAACTTTTATCTCAAATAAATATTAAATATTGCTTTCCTATTTACTCCTTAGAGTTGAAGTCTAGGGCATATCTCCAGTGTATAATTCCAAAATGTAGCAAACGTTATTCTATAGAAACTACGAGAACCTTCTGTGAATGCGGTAATCTCTTGGATGTTGTTTACGAAGGATGTTTCCCAAAATCCCTTATAGATGTCTTCTATTATAGAAGGGACCATAGAAACAATATTTTTAACGAAAGCGGTGTATGGCGTTTTAGAGAACTAATCAACTTCACTGGCGCAGATTCAGAAGCTTATGAAGAATATAGTAAAGTTTTTGTTTCATTCGATGGTGCAGAGGGGAGAACTAGACCCTATGAAATGACGAAGGTTGCAGAATATGTTGGTATGCCAAAAGAGAATGTTCTATTCCAGCCTGAAGGACTTAATCCAAGCGGCTCATTTAAGGACAATGGTATTGCAACAGGATTAACTCATGCAAAAATGCTTGGTGTTAGAGAGGTTATCTGCGCCTCTACAGGAAACACTTCCGCATCTGTTGCAATGTATGCTGCAAACGAGGGAATAAAGGCAAGCATATACATTCCAAAGGATGAAGTAGCATTAGGCAAGTTGGCTCAAGCATTCCAATTTAATGCTAACGTGTATCAAGTGATAGGAAATTTTGATGACGCTCTTAAGGTTGTCTTGGAAAAGGGTCGTGAAGGAGCATATATAATGAACTCTGTAAACCCGTTTAGGCTGGAAGGTCAAAAGACGATGATATATAGAATGCTCGAATATCTAAACTGGGATCCACCAGACTGGCTTGTCTTCCCAAGAGGTAACATGGGAAATTGTGCAGCATTTGGTAAAGCCATAATGGAACTCTATGAATGGGGTTGGATAAAAAAGAAGCCAAGATTTGTTGCTGTTGACGCAAAAGGCTCAAACACATTCTATACACTCTACAACGGCCTATACAATGGAGAACCATTGAAATGGAACAATGGTAACGTGAACGAGGAGCTTATTAAAGAATATTATGCTTTTCTAGATAAGAATAATATAAGACCTAAAACCTGTGCCACTGCGATACAAATAGGTAGGCCGGTGAACATCAAAAAAGGGTTGAGGAGCCTAGAATACACAAACGGTATAAGTGTTCAAGTTGAGGATAAGGAAATGGAGGATGGGATAGCAGTTGTTGGAAGCAACGGTTTCGACTGCGAGCATGCTTCAGCATCTTGTGTGGCCGCAATAAAAAAGCTTGTCGAAGAAGAAGTGATAAAAAGGGATGAGAAAGTTGTCGCCATATTGACTGGTAGGCTAAAGGATCCTGATGCCATGATAAGATATCATATGGGCAGCAACAGGTTCTCTAATCCACCCAAGATAGTGAAAATATAAATCTAAAAATATTCTACTATCCTACAACCGTGTCCAACTTTAGTGCAAATGTATGTTGCATCATATCCTACACTAGAAAATGCCATACACATTTCCTCGCCTACAAGCCTACCATCAACCATTTTCGAATCATAGAATGCTATCATACTTGGTCCAGCACCACTAATTGTTACACCTAACGCTCCAGCCTTTAGAGCTGCACCCTTAACAGAATCGTATCCAGGAATAAGCTTTGACCTCGCTGGCTCAACTACAGCATCGTTAAGAGAACGTCCGAATAATTCTAGATTTTTTGTTAAAATTGCTGCCACCAATGCTGAAGCATTACCAACATTATGTATAAGCTTGTCCAATTCAATAAGCTTAGGTATAACTGAACGAAATTGTTCAGTCTTCTTTTGTCCATAAAAGATTTTCGGTGAAGCTATACAGACTCCAAGATTTTCTGGAACATCAAATTTGTAGACTTCCATTGGATCATAGGATCTGACTAACGTGAACCCTCCTAAAAGTGATGCTGAAACATTATCTGCATGAGGTTTTCCAGCGGAAGCTATTTCCCCTTCAGCAGCATACTTTACAAGAGCATTTTTGTCCAAGTTTAATGAAAAAAGCTCATTTAGTCCATATGCTACTGCCGCTGCTGAAGCTGCACTGCTACCCAAGCCCATTCCAACAGGCACACCCTTAACGATCACTATCTCTATACCACTGGCAAGCTTATAGTCTTCAACAAGCCTTTTTGCTACAACACCAGCAGTATTAGAGTCAATAACATTAGGTATTTTCTCATTATCTAAGCCTTCAACAAAAACTCTTATTCCATTACCTTTTAAAGAAATCTTCACAATATCCTTTGGAATTTCTAAAGCTATTGCAAACACATCGAATCCTGGCCCAACATTAGCAGAGGATGCAGGAGCCTCTACAACAACTCCATTAAATTTTTTTGCACTCATTTTTCTCTCAAGCTATCCAAGACAACACTATTTAAGCTTAATTCAAACACCAATACTTTAAACTTGAGGGAAACATTCATATCACTATACTAGGATAACATGTTAGGGTAAGGGGTTGAAAAGGATACTTGTTGCATTTGATGGATTAGAGGAAAGTAAAAAGGCTCTTTCCATCGCATTAAAGCTAGCCACATTTTTCGACAGCCAAGTGACAGTACTTAATGTAGCCGGACAGTCCATTGTCCCAATAGTATCTTCATCACTTTCCTCTCACACAGGTGAATCGCAGGGTGTAATATATCCTCTACCAGAGCATATGAGAGACATGATGGTTAAAGAGGCTATGAAGATTCTTTCTGAAACAAAGGAGGATGTTGAAAAAACTTGGAGTAAAATAGATTTTGCAGTAGTATTCGGAGACGCTGCTTCTGAAATAGTTAAGGAGGCGAAAAAGGATTATGACCTAATAGTCATAGGCTACAGGAGCATACATTCACCAATACTATCATTAGGTAACGTGGCTGAAAAGGTTGTGAAAAATGCGCCGTGCTCTGTTTTAGTTATAAGATGATGTTTAAAAATTTTCTTTAATAGTCTGGAATACTACACAGGTTTGAGTCTTCTGTATACCTCTCATCATCCTTAGCCTGTCTATTACAAGCTTACCTATTTCTTCAACAGAAGATGTTCTCACTTTAAGAATTATATCCCATTCCCCAGATATGAGTGAAACCTCATAAACTTCAGGTATTTTAGCAATTTCTTCAGCAAGATTTCTTTGTGAAAGGTTACTTTCTCCACTAAAGCTTACGAGAATAAATGCTGTAACACCTTTTCCTATTTTAGCGTAATCCGGTATGGCGGCAAACTTTCTTATAACCCTTTCCTTAACCAACCTCTTTATTCTCTCTTGAACAGTGGCACGTGGTATACCAAGCTCGTAAGCTATTTCTACAACAGACTTTCTACCATCTTCAATCAGCTTCCATAAAATCTTCCAATCTTTTTCGTCCAACATTATGGCATAATGCTAATTTTTAACATTATATATAGTTTTTTATTCTACTTTATGCCAAAAAATATGGCATAATGTTTTTTAACAAAGTAGAAGCTGCTCTCTT
>JACIWG010000071.1 GCA_014361085.1 Nitrososphaeria archaeon | reverse complement strand
CATCCACTAATTCTATTTCTTTTAATGAGGCAGCAGCCTTTTCTTGCATGGATACTTTTTTCAGCTTCAATAGGCACTATGCTACTTTCTCTTATAACATTATATTTTTCTTTAAAAGAATACAGGTTCTTTACAAAATGGGGTAAAAGGTATAAAGAATATTTGATGAAAAAAGAGAAGTTAGAGGAAGAGCTTAAAAAGGAAGGCTTGGTCTGATACTATTTCCTTTTGGAACTGGCTGATACAAGTGATATTACATCACGGTCCTTTAGCTTATATGATACAGGAAGCCTTAGACCATCCCTACAGTCTATGCCATAGAGCAGGCCCTTAGCAAGTTCTGTATGCACTTCTCTAGCCAAATCTGCTATGGTTGCACCATATGGCATAAGATGCACGTCCGGTAAAACATTACCATTTTTGTCCGTTAAAGTCCTTGGATCATACACTGGATAAACTGCACTCATTCTAAGCAGTTTAAATACAACAACATTTAATGCGAACTGGACACCAGTGTGAAGGTACTTGCTGAGTATACTCTTTCGAATAAAGTTTAGTGCCCACTTCTGCTTTTCCGTCATCTTACTAGAGTCTATTACCCTAAACCTTTCTTCTCCAGGAATATATTTTATGTAACCCTTCTGCTCAGCCCTTCGTAAAGTTAGTTCGGCTTCAGCGCTTGTAGGTATTACTATCATGTCCGAGTAAGCTTCCCTTATTCTTTCAAAATTTTCTTCAGATTGGGGAAGGTCCATCTTGTTTGCAACAATAATCGTAGGCTTCGACACATCCCTCAAAGTCCACGTAAAATTCTTTAGCTCCTCTTCACTCCAGTTTCTGAAATCCTTTTTATCTAATCCAGACTTTTCTAAAGCTGTAACAACATGCTCTTTCGTAACGCCAACACCTTGCATGAAGCTATTGATTATTGTTGGCAAGTCAACATCACGCTTAAGATCCCTTTCTATCCTATCCTGGTTTGTGAGAATAAGCTTCATGTACCACATCACAAGCTCCTCTTCAATGTCACCAATGTCTGCAACCGGATCCCCTGTTCCAGGCTCACATATTCTTCCTTCAGCATCAATGGAGCCTGATGCGTCCACAACATGTATTAGCGCGTCTGATTGAGCTGCTACTGAAAGGAATTGGTTGCCTAAACCTTTTCCCATCCAGGCACCCTTAATGAGACCAGGCAAGTCTATAAGTTCTATTGGAATAAACCTCCATCCATCTTCACACCTAGAATTCTGTGGATTATCCTTTACTCCAAACTCTTTATGAACACATAATGTTACAACATGTGCTATACCCAAGTTTGGAAACTTTGTAGTAAAAGGATAGGTTGAAACTTCAGCTGACTGTAATGTTGCAGAATTAAAGAATGTTGTCTTACCAGTGTTCGTTTTCCCAATTAAACCAATTTTTACACGCATTTCTACCATTGGGGATAGAGATACTACTATTTTATTTTTTACCCCCTTTAACTTTAAGTAAAATTTATATTGTATAGTGTTGGAATGTTTTTGTGGCTTACATGATTTTGGACCCCCTCGCATTTTTAGTTTCTATTATACTTTATATTGCGGGGGCTTACACGTTTTATATCATATTTTTGGGAATATATAATAAGAATCAACTTCACAGGGAAACCTACTATTTTAAGTTCAAACATTTCCCCTACTATTCGATTATTGTTCCAGCAAAAAATGAGGAGAGGGTTATTGGAAGAGTTTTAGGTAAGCTTGTTGAACAAGATTATCCGAAAAACTTGTATGAGGTAATTGTTGTAGAAGATGGTTCAACAGATAGGACGCTAGAAATTGCCAAAAAATATGAGAGAGAACATGGGAACATTAAGGTTGTCCATTGTGGAGAAAGCAAGGGTAAACCTCATTCTATAAACGTTGGATTAGAACATGCTAAGGGTGAAGTAATAGGTGTCTTGGATGCGGACGCTATTCCCCCACCAAACATGCTTCTTAAAACGTCAGATTATATGCAGGATCCGAATGTTGATGCAATACAATGTGTATACCAGTATGTTAATGGTAACGAGGGAATACTTGCTAAAGCAGGAATGTTTGAGGGACTCCTATGGCATGCTTTTGTGCTAAGAGTTAAGGATATGGTCGGACTTTTTGTACCACTCTGTGGTAGTGGAATGTTCATAAAAAGACATGTTTTCGAAAAGATAGGCAAATGGAATGAGAAATCTCTCACAGAAGACGTTGATTTTTCTCTTAGAATGCTTAAGGCAGGATTTAAAATTAGGCATGCACTAATTCCAATTGGACATGAGACACCAGGTAGGCTGAAAGCATTTTTTAAGCAAAGGGTAAGATGGTATAGAGGATACTTTGTTACTGGAATAAAGCATATTGACGTGTGGAAGTATCTTAACAAGAAATTGGCCTTCGACATATCCTTCACACTCTTAAGCCCACTACTTTCGGTTCTGGCGACGGTAGCATACTTTTTTAACACACTATATTTTCTGAAAGCAATGAAAATCTTTTCTTTCCTAAGCCTTCTTTTAGGAGTCTTTTCATACCAGTTTATTTACCTTAGCATAGCAATGCTATGGATACTATTAAGTAATATAAAGGATAAGATGACATATATCATGATGTCATTTTTTTCAATACCATACTTTTTCCTGCTTTCAATAATAAATATGTACGTTATCTTCACACTTATTTTCAAAAGGTCTATGGAATGGACAAAAACAGATAAGACAGGAGCATTCGACCAAAAATACTTTAACCCATTTTCTTAATATAGCCTTTATCCTAACAAATCTTTTATATCATCGAATGTAGGTTCTGCGATAGGATAGCATGAGTAAAATGACAGGAGCTGTAGAGGTTAAGGGTAAAGGTGGAGGGGTTACTCTAGAATATAGAGGAAAATCTTATGCCTTCGACTCCAAGGCTCCTGTCAAAGCAGACTACTATTTTGTCTCACATGCCCACGTTGACCACGTGTACGGTGGACTTAAAGAGAACCTTATTGCTTCAAAAGAGACTGTAGTTCTTGCGAGAGAAAGAGGATATTCTTTACCAGATCCAATCAGCTTAGAGGAAGTTGAACTTTATGATTCAAGCCATATTGTTGGATCAAAGTCGATATTGATAGATGATAAAATATTCTATACTGGAGATATTGCCTTGCATGCTAGGGGATTTCTTAAAGCACCAAAGTTGCCTAAAGCAAGAATACTTGTTATTGAAACAACTTACGGTCATCCAAAATATTTGTTTCCAAACCCAGCTAAGGTTGTGGAAGAGGTGAACAAGCTTATTTCCAAAATGTATGAGAAAGGTGTTCCAGTTGCACTCTGCGGCTACCCTTTAGGTAAAGCTCAGATGCTTTCATACCTGTTTTCTACATGGGAGCCAATATATGTTCAAGAAAGTATTATAAGGTTAAATGAGGTCTGTAGGTCGTTTGGTATACCAATAAAATCCTTTACATCATATTCTGAGGCTAAGGAGAAAGGTTTACTAGAAAAGAGGCCTTGGATACTATTAGCCCCCTCCTACACACTAAAAAGTGGTATGATGAAGTTTTTGAAGAAGAAATATGATGTTGTAACATTCTATTTTTCTGGATGGACATTGGACAGGAGGTTCGGAAACAATGGAGCAGACTACTCTTTCCCACTAAGCGACCACTGTGACTACATGGATTTAGTAAAGGTTGTTAAACATGTTGAGCCGGAAAAAATTTTTACCGTACATGGTTATGCAAACGAATTTTCTATTGAATTAAAGAAAATGGGATATGATGCTGAACCACTTACCATAAAACAAACAGGGCTTGATGAATTCTATAGAAGTGATTAGGGGGAGAAGTGAATGGTACTTGAGTATGCAAAGAGAAAGTACACGATGGACGAGGTTTTAAGTGTGCTAGAACCTGAACTTAGACAATGGTTCAGCAGGTTCAAGAAACTGACGCCACCTCAAGAGTATTCGATTATTCCCATTATGGAGGAAAAAAATACGTTAATCGCTTCACCAACAGGGTCAGGGAAAACTTTTGCAGTATTCTTGAGTATAATAAATGAGCTTTTAAAAATGAGTAAAATGGGACAGCTTGAAGATAAAGTCTATTGCGTTTACGTTTCACCATTGAAGGCCCTTGATTACGATATTGAAAAAAACTTGAAACAGCCTCTAGATGAAATATTTCAGAAAGAAGAACTTAGAGAAAAAGGTTTTACAGAAATCAGAGTAGGTGTAAGGACTGGAGACACTACACAAATCGAGAGGTCAAGAATGCTTAGAAGACCACCTCATATTCTTGTAACAACACCTGAGAGTATAGCCATTCTTTTGGTAGCACCAAAGTTTAGGGAAAAAATGAAGTCAGTTAAGTGGGTGGTCGTGGACGAAATACATGAAGTATGTAGTAGTAAACGTGGAGTACATCTTTCTTTGAGTCTAGAAAGACTTCAGCATTTAACTTCTGGAAATCTTGTGAGAATAGGCTTATCGGCTACAATACATCCGATTGAAGAGGTTGCAAAATATCTTGTAGGATATAACGATGATGGCACAGAAAGGGACTGCCTAATAGTTGATACAAGGTTCGTAAAACCAATAGAGTTAAAGGTGATATGCCCAGTAAGTGACCTAGTGCATACTTCGGCGGAAGAGACGACAGCAAAAATGTACAAGCTTATAAAGAATATTGTTAAAAGACATAAAACGACACTAATTTTCACAAACACAAGATCTGGCACAGAAAGGGTTGTTTTCCAGCTTTCAAAGCTTAAGGTTGTTGACGGAGACGAGCTAGCCGCACACCATGGCTCCCTTTCAAGAGAAATAAGACGTGATATAGAGGATAGATTAAAGCATGGGCTCATGAAGGCTGTTGTCACAAGCACGTCACTCGAGCTCGGCATCGATGTTGGGAGTATTGAGGCAGTAGTACAGATTGGTTCACCAAAGTCGGTTTCAAAATGTCTTCAGAGAGTCGGCAGGTCAGGACATTCTCTTGAAAAACTTTCGAAAGGATATCTTATACCATTAGAAAGAGATGACTTGGTAGAAGATGCTGTCATAGTAAGTGAGGCTAAAAAGGGTGCACTTGATAGAGTACATATTCCCAAAAACTGTTTAGACGTACTAGCACAGCATGTTGTAGGAATGGCCATAGAACAACGTTGGAAGGTTGATGAAGCATACAAGTTGATCAGGAGAAGCTACAACTATCACAATCTCCCCTTAAACATGCTCAAGAACGTTTTAAGGTACTTGAGTGGAGGATATCAGCAGCTTGAAGGACACAGGGTTTATGGAAAAATATGGTATGATGAAAACGAGAATACTTTTGGAAGAAGAGGGGCTCTGGTTAGGGTAATATATTCGACAAACATTGGAACGATCCCAGAAAATGTGCACGTTAAAGTCTTAACCTTAAACAATAGATGGGTTGGAATGATCGAAGAAGAGTTTCTCGAAAGACTTGCTCCAGGAGACATTTTCCTTCTAGGAGGCAGACCATATGAGTTCAAGTATGCTAAAGGTTTAACAGCATACGTTTCTCCAGCGGAAGGAGAAAAGCCTACCGTACCAACGTGGTTTAGTGAAATGTTACCATTAAGCTTTGATACTGCTGAAGCTATAGGACGGTTCAGGGAAAATCTCTTTAAAATGATAAGAGAAAATGTTCCAAAAAAGGAGATATTGAAGTTTATAAGGAGGGAGACTTCCTCAAACCCCAAAGCATGTGAATCAATATACAACTATTTTATAGCCCAGGAAGAGTTCCTAAAATATTTGAATGTAGATGTCAGACACTCTGACAAAAACATTATTGTAGAAAATTATGTTGACCCAGAAAATAGACAAAATTTTATCTTCCACGCAGTATTTGGAAGAAGAGTGAACGAGGCACTATCAAGAATATACGCATATTTGATAATGAAAAATGCTAAAAGAAGTGTTTCTGTAACAGTAACAGACTCTGGCTTCATATTGACGGTTCCAGGCTACATACCCCTCGACATAAAGAGGGTTTTGGAAATGGTTTCAAAAGAAAATGCTAGAAGATTATTGATTGAAGCAATAAAGAATACGGAACTTGTTAGACGAAGATTTAGACACTGTGCGACGAGGTCTCTAATGATTTTAAGAAACTATAAAGGGCATGAGATAACAGTAAACAGGCAGCAGATAAGCTCTCAGACACTAATGTCTCTAGTTGAAGATTTAGCTGAATTTCCAGTATTAAGTGAAACATATAGAGAGATTATAGAAGACTTAATGGATGTAGAGAATGCTACAAAAGTTGTAGAGGACATAGAAAATGGTGTTAGAAGATATATTATCCTGAAACAGTATGACCTACCTTCACCGTTCTCGCATGATATGCTATTGACAGGATACAGTGATATAGTTCTAATGGAGGACAAGAAGGCTTTACTAAAAAGCCTATACGATGAAGTCATTTCACGAGTGAAAGCTAGTGATATAGTTCTTACAGAAAACTAGTACACTTCAAAAACTTATATTAGGGAAAAATTGTGAAAAATTCTGGTTGTCTTCAGAAATAAGGTTAACAAAACGATTGAAGATAGTGGAACCTTGGCCAGCACTTATTTTAGACGATAGAACGTTAATCGTTTCAGACCTACATTTTGGAATCGAGGAAGAGCTTGAAGCTGAAGGCATACATGTACCATCATCACTCGCTCCAAAAATAATAAATTTTATAATAAGACCTGTTAAAGAAATGGGTTTAAGTGAAGTACTGATTTTAGGCGATGTCAAACATGAGTTCGGATACCCTTCACCAAGTGAATGGATTTCAACAAAAAAGCTTATAAAAAATCTGAAAGAACTTAATGTAAAATTAAAGATTATACGCGGAAACCATGACAATTACATTATAGCAATACTGAAGGAATATAATATTGAGTTAATCCAGCCTTCACTAACATTGGATGAAATGACATTTACTCATGGACATATTCCAGAAGAAGAATTAACTTCAACAACAGATTTTATAATTTTAGGCCATGAACATCCTTCTATAGCTATAAAAGACAAACTTGGATTCATACATAGGTTTAAGTGCATTTTACACGGGAGAGTTGAAGAAAAAACCATAATAGTTTTGCCATCCCTTTCTCCAGCAGCCTACGGTACAGACGTGAACATAAATCCTCCGTCAACATTTCTTTCACCATTCCTGAAAGATAAGGATATTTCGGAAATGGTGCCATATGCAATAGAACCTGGCAAAGGTTTACAAAGGTTTCCAAAAATAAAGTACCTAATTTAATCATTTACATTTAAATCTGTCCAATCTATAGCCTATATTGCTAGACATGAACATAAATAATGAAAGGGAAAAAAAGCTTGTAGTTTCATCTTTAGTGCAGCTCCTCTACTATAAAAAGGTTATATCCTTTCAGGAAACATTGGAGCTTTTGAAAAAAATTAGGTCTAGAAGAGCAGTAAGAGTGCTTGAAATATTTTATAGTAAAAAAACTTTTAAGGAAAATATTTCTATAAGCCAAAAAAATAGGAGATTTTGGCTA
>JACIWG010000070.1 GCA_014361085.1 Nitrososphaeria archaeon | reverse complement strand
AGAATGTTTGCGTATTTTTCAGCGTTTTTGGAGAATTTATAGGGAAGTATTATACTATTTGCCAAGATAAGTGTTATTGCAAGATTCACTCTAGTGTCTCTAACCAAATATTCTGGATCAACATACTCTATTGTATCATATGGTGTATGCCACCACCATCCTCCACCAGAGCCTCCAACATTAGCCCTCTTTTCTTCAGAAACCATACTATAGCAGTCTATTGATGGAGCTCCAAGACCCCAGAAGGATTGATCACCCCATCTACCAGGCTTCAGCCTCTCAACCTTTAATCCTGTAAGTTTTCTGGCAACTTCTTCCACGAAATCCATGGTTTCAGGCATTGATTCTAGAAGGTAAACTGTAGTGTCCACGCTTCCCGGTGAATCAATGTTTATGTAGGCTACACAGTTTTTGTTCAAATTTTCCCATTCTCTGTCAACAAAGTATGTTGAGCCAGCATACCTTCCCTGAGAATGTCCAACCCACCATGCTACCTTAACACTTCTCTTTAACCTACCCTTTTCTTCAGCAAGTATTCTCGCTATTTCTAGGCAGCATGCGTTTCCTGTTGCATTATCTGTTGCACCATAGTACCATGAATCCAGATGTCCTCCGACTAGAACAAACTTTTCAGGTTCTTCGTTTCCATCTATTGTTGCAACAGGCATTTTAAGCCCTAACCATCCTGTTTCAGTTCTTGTGAATATTCGAAGAAGAACCTTGCCCCTTGAAACCATCTTTTTTAAAGTTTCTCCATCCTTTCTTCCAACTGAAATTACATGGATTTTTGGGATTCTATGGCATGTTTTTATTGATGGTGTCCCCCAAATTGTAGTGATAATCATTTCATGAGGTACTTCCTCGTTGCTTACATTTATTATTCCCAATGCTTTCATGTTCTGTGCAATCCACGTCTTCTCTGGTGAAGCATTTCCGTCTGCTAAAACAATCTTTCCAATTACATCCTTTGAGTTATAGTCTTCCTGTTTACCCTGTCCAACATAGACAAGTTCTGAAATCACACCCTCCTCTGGTGTTGATATAGAGAAGGGATGGGTTATCGCCTTTAAAGAAGTTAAAGTCGGATATATTATATCAACTTTAGCGTCTATAGGCCTACTTATTAAGGCATCAAAACTGTAAACAGTAACCTTTACACCATACTCGTTAAGTTTTGAAACAATATATTCTACAGCCCTTAATTCTCCATCTGTTCCAGAAACTCTTTCAAATTTGCATAGCTGTTGAACATGCTCCATCAACCTTTCTTTAGAAACCTTTTCAATAACAGTCTTATCCAATGCTTGCATATAGTCTTCAGTCAACCTTCAGTTCACCCTTAAAGACACTTTCAGCCAACTTCCTGTAATCTGCCATAGGATAAGACATTCTACTATGCCCAATCCTAAACTGGGCAAGCATTTCAGCAACCCTTATCCCAATCTTGGCAGGATTAAGAACTGGCACATTAACACTATCTTTAACAAGCTCGTCTGCAAGTATAAAAGCTAAACTCATACATCCTAGTACAAGAACTTCAGCACCTTCATCAACAGCCTTACTGCAAGCATTCTCTAATCTTGTTTTAACCAAATCAATGTTCTTTCCAAGCTCCAAAACTGGAACATTTAAGGGGACAATGGATGCAAGACGATGATTAAAACCATACTTTACTGTTAAAGCTCTAAAGGTTGGAACATCCCTATCCAAGGGAACAATCAAACCATATCTGTCGCCAACAAGAAAAGATATTGAAATAGTGGCTTCAGCAGGCCCTACAACAGGATTTTTTGAAAGTTCTCTAGCAGCCCTTAAACCAGGATCACCAGCACATCCCAAAACAATTGCATCATACTTTTCTTGGAACTTAACGATCGCTTTTAAAACTTCTCCAGCGGCAATATCCTCTTCTACAGCAGATTCAATTGAAATAGGCCCAGACTCAACAGCCCTGACCTCAACAACAGTGTTTGAGGAAACAAATTTGTTCGCGATAGTCTCTCTCCTCTTCTGCTCCTCTTTATCCATTAAGCCGGGAACGAGATAGAGTATCTTAACCATATCCTATCCTCAAAAAACTTGCCTATATCAATTTATTCTATTTTATATAGAATGGCATGCAACAAAATGTTCCTCTTCCACTTCGACCAAATTTGGCGTCCTCTTTTCGCAAACTTCACTTTTATATGGGCATCTAGAATAGAAGACGCATTCACCTAATCCATTTATATGTAAGCTATTAATTGGCCTGCTTCTTCTATTTTTTGGCTCTGGGATAGGTAATGCCTCTAGAAGCATTTTCGTATATGGGTGATACGGTTTATCTAATACTCTTTCCGTATACCCCTTTTCAACAAATTTACCTGAATACATAACGATAACCTTATTTGTAATATATTTTATAACACTTAGATCATGTGATATAAAGAGATACGATAGGTTAAGTTTTTCCTGTATTTCTTTAAGTAGATTCAATATCATTGCTTGTACGGATACGTCGAGTGAGGATGTTGGTTCATCTAATACCAAAAGTTTTGGATTCAAGGATATTGCCCTAGCTATGGCAACTCTCTGATTTTGGCCGCCACTTAACTCATGAGGGTACCTATTTAGTACAGAATCTTCTAGGCCTACAATTTTTAAGAGTTCATAGATTCTATTCATCAAATTTCTCTTTTCCTCTTTAAAGTGTATTGTCAGAGGTTCTAGAAGCGATTCCTTTATAGTAAGCCTAGGATCAAGTGAAGTGTAGGGGTTCTGGAAGACGATCTGAACACTTCTACAATATTCTAAAATCTCTTTACCCTTCATTTTGAATACGTTTTTTCTATCAAATATGATCTCTCCAGCCGTTGGTTTTTCAATCCTCAATATACATCTTGCAAGTGTACTCTTTCCACAGCCTGTTTCACCGACTAGGCCGACTGACTCTCCCTTCTCAATCTCGAAACTTACGTTATCCACTGCCTTAATTGTTTCCTTTTTGCCCAAAAATCCAATTCTTTTAAAATAATATTTTGAGAGATTTTTTACCTCTAGCATATTATATCGCCTAACGGATTAAAGCATGCTACACTATGCTCTTGTGAAATAAGATACGGTTTAGGTTTAAGATTTTCACATTCTTTAGTTGCACGGGAACATCTTTCTTTAAATCTACAGCCCTTTGGTGGATTAAATGGATTTGGCAGGTTTCCTAGTATCACTGGCAGTGGCTTATCCTTTGGCTTATTATATGGTAATGCTTGCAATAGTCCAAGCGTATAAGGGTGCCTTGTATTATAGAAGATTTCTTCAGTTGGCCCGGTTTCCACAATTTGTCCAGAATACATAACTCCAACCCTATCACATACTTCTGCTACAAGTCCAAGATTATGTGTTATAAGTAGTATAGAAGTTCCATACTTGTCCCTTATATCCTTTAGAAGTGCAACTATTTGTGCCTGTGTTAAAACATCTAGTGCAGTAGTCGGTTCGTCTGCAATTAGAAGTTTAGGTTCTCCACTTAAAGCGATTGCTATTGCAATCCTTTGCTGCATTCCACCACTTAACTCGTTAGGAAAGCTGTTAAATACTCTCTTAGATTCCCTAAAACCTAAAACTTTAAGCAACTCTAGAGCATAGTCTTTCACATCCTTTCTATTAGGCTGGTTAGACTTTATTGCATCACACAATTGTTCTCCGACCTTGAACATTGGATTAAGTGACGAAGTAGGATCCTGCAGAATCATTGAAATCTGCCTCCCTCTAATTTTCGCCATCTCCCTTTCAGGAAAATCAAGCAAATTCTTTTCATCAAATATTATTGAGCCTTCAATAATACTATTTTTTGGCAAAAGTCTTATAATAGATAATGCTGTTACGCTCTTACCGCAGCCTGTTTCTCCAACAAGCCCAAAGATTTCTCTTCCATAAATTTTGAAGGAAACATTGTCTAAAATGTGAGCTATCCCCTCGAATGATACAAATTTTAAATTTAATTCCTTAACTTCAATTAAGGGCTTCTTCAAAAGGTTATCCCCCTAAATTTTCGAGTTTTTGGATCCAAAATGTCTCTGAGACAGTCTCCGAATAGGTTGAATGCTAAAGCGATTAAAAATATTGCTAGGCCAGGGAACACTGGAAACCACCAGTAGTTTAAAAGATATATTCTTCCTGTGCTAACCATTAGACCCCATTCTGGAGAAGGCGCTTGAGCTCCTAAGCCGATAAAGCTTAGTCCAGCCTCAGCCAAGATGGCTGAGGACATGTCCATTGTTCCTTGAACAATGATTGGTGTGAGAGAATTGGGTAAAATATGTTTGAATACTATTCTGATTCCACTTACACCCATAGCTTTAGACGCTAATATGAAGGGTTGTTCTTTGATTGAGACAGCTTGTGCTCTTGCAAGGCGCGTGTACCACGGCCACCATGTTATTGCTAGGCTTAGCATTGCATTAAATAGTCCAGGCCCTAATGATGCTACAAGTGCTATTGCGAAAAGTAGTGATGGAAAAGATAAGAACACGTCTGTAGCACGCATTAGTATCTCGTCAACTTTACCACCATAATATCCTGCAATTAGACCAAGTGGTGTTCCAATAAATATTGCGCATATTACAACAAATATTCCAACCGACAGAGAAATTCTTGCACCAAATATTATTCTACTTAATATATCTCGCCCAAGATAGTCCGTTCCAAAAGGATGCTCTATTGATGGTGGAATAAATCTTTGTTCTGGAACAGGCTTACCTTCACCTTCTTCTGGATATGGTGCTATATAGGGTGCAAATATTGCCATCAAAATAAATAATACTATTATTGCTAGTGAGAATAGGGCTAGCTTATCTTTTGCCAAAAGCCTTAAGGTTATTTCATTTTCTCCTGATATTATTTTTTTCATTGAAGTCTCACCCTAGGGTCAATGTAAGCTTGAAGTATATCCAATAGAAGGTTAATGGCAACATAGAAAATTGTTCCAACTATTGTTACACCCAATATTGAAGGATAATCGTTCTCTAATATTGCGTTAACAGTGTACGTTCCAAGACCAGGCCAGCTAAATATAACTTCAACAAGGAAGGCTCCAGTTATACTATATGCAAAGGATAATCCAAGCGCCATTAGGGCTGGGGTTAAAGCATTTCTCAGTGCATACTTATAATATATAAGGTTCTCTCTAAATCCATTTGCTTTCGCAAACCTAATATAATTTTCGTTTAATACTTCAACCATCATTGACCTAACCATTCTTGTTACAAGGCCTATAGGATATGTGGCGAGCACTGTCGCTGGCAAGATTAGATGTCTTAAACAGTCTAAGAATGCTGGAAAGTTTCCATTTAATAGAGAGTCAACTGTATAAAATCCTGTGATTGTCTTTATTGGATTAAAAAGTTGTGTTTCAGTACTGAGTCTGCCGTCGAGAGGCAGTATGCCGAGGATTCCAAAAAATATAAGCTGCGTGAGCAGGGCGAACCAAAATGACGGTATAGATACTCCTCCAACCGAAATAAACCTTATCAAATGGTCTTCCAAATGATCCTTCTTTAAAGCAGAAAATGTTCCAAACAATATTCCAATGAAAAGCGCAATAATATTAGCTATAACAACAATTTCCAATGTTGCCGGAAGATATACAAGAATATCATGTAACACTGGTGTATGCGCCCTCAATGATGTTCCAAGATCACCTTTTAATAGCCCAAAAATGTAGTTAATATACTGAACATATAGCGGTTTATCTAAACCCAATTCTATTATAGCCTTTTCCCTCTGCTCCTTCGTCGCCTTAGGGCCAACATACAATTCTGCAGGGTCGGAGGGTACAACATGTGATAGTATGAACGTGATTGTTATAACAAAATATAATACTAACAGAGCCAAAACTATTCTTCTTACAAGATAGCTTTTAAAGGAAGCCATTTTAGATCATTAAATAAAAAATGTTGGGTGGCATAGCCCTAAGTTTCAACCCATATATCATAGAAGAACACTACTTCAGTATATGCTGAATTTGGTTTAAAGTTGTGCACCTTAGAGTTTACGACCATAATTGTGTCCATGTCAATTATAAAGAGTGCAGCACAATCTTTTATTACCTGTTCCTGTGCTTTCCTGTATAATTGCAATGCCTTATCTAAATCTGTTCCTTCAAGCCTGCTTGCTGTATCGATTAAATTATCGTATGTTGAATTATAGTAGTATGCGAAGTTAAATATGACCTTTTCTTCTGAATGGAATAGGCTGTATAGGAAGTCGTAGGGTGTTATATATGTTGGCCACCAATAAAATAATAGTATATGCTGTGCCTCTTTGGGATCTCCTCTTGCCAGACTATATTTTGCCTTTGTTGTCATCTCTCTAATGTCGAGAGTTATGCCAAGCTTCTCCAACTCTGCCTTATATAATTCTGCTACCTGTTTCTCAAGCTGGTCTCCAGAAGTATATGTTAATATGATAGTTAACCCTCCATTAGGGTATCCTGCTTTCTCAAGTAACTCTTTTGCCTTAGTAAGGTTGTAAGTGTAATGTGGCATGTCCTCAAAATATCCTATCATTCCAATTGGAATAGGACCTTTAGACTGTGTAGCATAATTTTGCATCACATTTTTTACTACAGCATCGTATGGGAAAGCGTAAGCTAAAGCCTGTCGAACTAGAACATTATCTGTTGGCGCACGCTTTGTGTTTATCATACCCAACAGGTTCCTATAACTTGGTACGGCAAGAACTTTAACGTTAGGATTGTCCTTTAGTTCAGGTAAGTAGTCTACAGGCAAATCGACAGTAAAATCAGCTTCACCCGCCTTGATAGCCTGAAGTCTTGCTGTCGGGTCTCTAACTGTCTTTATCAAGACCTTTTCAATATGATTGCCACTCCATCCTCTCCAATATTTATCAAACCTCTTAAGCACTATCTGGAAACCTGCTTCATAAGATTCTATTGTGAAAGCGCCTGTACCAGCATCTTTTCCTTGATTAAACCATTCTGTTGCATCAGTATCATTTGAGGGTATCTTTGGACTGAAAATCCATGCACCATACTGTGATGATGCAATTTGCGCTAACGGTGCGGGATACTGGAGAATAAATTTTATAGTGTAATCGTCGACAACCTGTATTTCTTTAACTGGGTCCCATATGTAGGCTGCACCAAGTCCCATCCTTTTTGTGCGCTCGACACTGTACTTTACCGCTTCAGCATTGAAAGGTGTTCCATCATGAAATAGTACACTCTTTCTAAGGTTAAATGTCCAAACAAGTCCATCCTGAGAATAGTTCCAGCTTGTAGCAAGCCAAGGCGTTAATGGCGAACTAGGATTAGATGAATTATAGAACACAAGTGCCTCATAAACGTTTGCTAATATAACTTGTTCATCTTCGAAAGCTATACAAGGATCAAGTGTAGGGAAGTCTGAGACATATGCGTATACAACAGAAGATTTTACCTTAGGCCGAGTGGGTTGTGTAAAAAATATTGCTGAAAAGAGTATTGCAATTGCTAGAATGGCTATGCCTACTACGCCAATTTTTCTAGACAAGCCTTTTTTGTGAATTAGTTTGTAATCCATCTTATACCACATAACCAAATTAGATAGATTAAATAAACTTTTTATTTTAAAAGTGCGTTTTTCGTCCTAA
>JACIWG010000007.1 GCA_014361085.1 Nitrososphaeria archaeon | reverse complement strand
ACTGGGGGAGAGATTGGGGCAATAAATGCAACCCTATCAATCATGGTTGGAGGAAACTATGAAACATTCCAAAAATGCCTTCCAATTTTCCAGGCTCTAGGAAAAAGGGTAACGTACATGGGACCCCATGGTAATGGGCAAATTACAAAACTCTGTAACCAGATAATGTGTGTAATGAACCTTCAAGGTGTATGTGAGGGACTAATATTGGCAGCTAAGGCTGGACTGGACTTAGATAAGCTCCTAGAAGTTCTTACAGGAGGAGCTGCAAACTCTTGGATGCTATCTAACCTAGGCCCAAAAATGGTTAAAGGTGACATGGAACCAGGATTCAAGATAACTACACAACAGAAGGATTTGAGACTAGTTTTGGAGACAGCGGCTGAACTTAAGGTGCCTTTGCCGGGAACAGCGATAGTGCAGCAGATGTTCAGAATAGCTGAAGCAGAAGGGCTTTCGGAGAAGGGGACACAGGCATTAATTAAGGCAATGGAGAAGATTGCAGGATACAGGATAACAAAAGAATAAGACTCAATTTAACCAACCTTATTTTATTTTAAAATTTGGGAAAACGTCAGGCTTTGGTCCAAACAAAATATAAAAGCACATGCTAAAATGTTGTCTAGTGAAAATTGTGGGATAAAGTTAAAAAAATATAGTTTTTAACCCTTAGTAGGTTATAACTAGTTAAAGGAGAATATGCTATAGGTGATTGTAAATGGAGACTAAGATAGAAAATGAGGGAAAAAAGGTTGAGGAGAAAGCAGAGGATAGTGGACAGGTAAGTGGTACTCTAGAAGAAAAGAAAGATGAAGTTGAAGATTTGAAGAAGATTGTTGAAGAATATCGTAGGGAGGTTGAGGAGGAAAAGAGGAAGGCTGAAGAGTATCTTACAAGGTTAAAGTATGTTCAAGCAGACTATCTTAACTTTAGAAAAAGAATTGAGAAGGAGATAGAGGAGGTTAAAAAGTATTCGAACGAACGTTTTATTGTCTCACTGCTTGAGGTTGTTGACGAGCTTGAAATGGCTTTAGAGGCTGGTAAAAAGACAAATTCTATAAAAATTTTACTTGAGGGGGTTGAAATGACGCTTAAAAAGTTGAATAAAATTTTAGAGGGTGAAGGTGTTAAAAGGATAGAGGCGCTGGGTAAAATGTTTGACCCAAACATACATTATGTAATCGCTCGTGTTGAAAAGGATGATATAGAGGAGGGGACAATTTTAGAGGAGGTTAGAAAAGGATATATTATGAAGGATAGAGTTATTAGGCCGAGTATAGTTAAGGTTGCAGTTAAGTCTTCAAAATAAAGTTTAAGAGGTGATCAGAATGAGTGAAACACAGGCTCGTGAGAAGGTTCTTGGAATAGATTTGGGTACTACAAATTCTGCCGCAGCAATATGGGAAAACGGTAAAGCCATTGTCATACCGAGCGCGGAGGGGCCGACGATAGCGGGCAAAATGTTTCCATCTGTTGTAGCGTTCACAAAAGATGGGCAACTGCTTGTTGGAGAACCTGCAAAAAGGCAGGCTACAATAAACCCTGAAGGAACAGTTTTCGAGATAAAGAGGAAAATGGGAACAAATTATAAGGTGAACATTTTTGGAAAAGAGTATACACCTCAACAGATTTCAGCATTCATACTTCAGAAGATTAAGAGGGATGCTGAAGCATATCTTGGAGTGCCGATAAAAAAATGTGTTATAACGGTTCCAGCACACTTTAACGACAACCAGAGGCAGGCGACAAAAGATGCTGCAGAAATTGCTGGATTCGAGGTTCTAAGGATAATAAATGAGCCGACAGCAGCATGCCTCGCATACGGGATAGACAAGCTTGAGAAGGAAATGAAGATTCTAGTATTCAGTTTCGGAGGGGGAACACACGATGTTACAATAATGGATTTCGGTAAAGGTGTTTTCCAAGTTCTTTCTACAAGCGGTGACACACAGACTGGCGGCGCTGACATAGACCAGGCGCTAATGAACTATATTATTGAAGAATTCAAGAAGGAGACGGGTATAGATTTAAGAGGTGACAAGATGGCTATGGCAAGACTAAAGGAGGCTGCTGAAAAAGCTAAGATAGAGCTTTCAACACTCTTGCAGACAGACATAGACCTACCCTTCATATACGTGGACTCTTCTGGACCAAGGCATCTTCATATGACGATAACGAGGGCGAAGCTTGAAGAACTTGCAGAACCTATTGTCGAGAGGACAAGGACTACGATAATGAGAGCAATAGAGGATGCTAAGCTTACACCAAAGGACATAGATAAGGTGATTCTCATAGGGGGTACAACAAGGATGCCTCTAGTACAAAGGTTTGTTGAAAAGATTATCGGGAAGCCTCCTGAAAGGGGTGTGGACCCGATGGAGTGTGTAGCAATAGGTGCAGCAATACAGGGTGCAGTATTAACCGGGGAAGTGAAGGACATACTATTAATTGATGTCACACCATTATCTTTAGGAGTAGAAACATTGGGAGGAATATTTACAAAGATTATTGAAAGGAATACTCCAATACCTATTAGGAGAAGCCAAATCTTTACAACAGCAGAAGATTTTCAGACAGCTGTAACAATACATGTCCTGCAGGGTGAAAGGGCCATGGCAGCCGACAACATTTCATTAGGAATGTTTCATTTGACAGGTATACCTCCAGCACCAAGAGGGGTTCCACAGATAGAGGTTACATTCGACATAGACGCAAACGGAATATTACATGTTACAGCAAAAGATCTTGGAACAGGAAAGGAGGCTAAGATAACGATAACGGCTGCAACAAAACTTACTCCTGAAGAGAAGGAGAGGATGATTAGGGAGGCTGAACAGTACGCGGAACTTGATAAAAAGAAGAGGGAGGAAGCTGAACTCAGAAATGATGCTGAAGCACTAATATATACTTCGGAGAAGACGAAAAAGGACCTTGGAGAAAAGCTTACACAGCAGCAGAAGGAACAGATAGATAAGGCGGTTGCAGAGTTGAGGGAAGCACTTTCTGGAAAAGATGTAGAGAAGATTAAGCAGAAACGTGAAGAGCTAAGGAGGGTGCTTCAAGAGGTTGGAACAGTAATCTATCAGCAGGCGGCTTCAGAATATGCTAGGCAACAAAAGAGTGGACAGGAGAAGAGTTCAGACAACAAGACCGTGGACACAGACTATAAGGTAACATAATAATATTATAGCATCAACTATACAAAAAATTTTTAGAGACAAGAGGATTTGGGTCGCACAGCAGTTTCCGAAAAGATAGATTTTAATAGATGTTTGGTGGAATTATGTTGGACAGCCGAGATGGGTCTGCTTCCAAAGGGAATAGGGCGACAGGTTACAACGTCCAATGTGCCGTCCTCTTGCCGTTGGCGGCGAAAGCCCTCAAAGGTTTTAAGCCGATAGAGGGAAGGGATGAAAATCTATGAATCCCACAACGGTGAAAATAAACAGTTAATATCCTCTTCTATAATTCCATTGATAGGGAAAAAGTTTACCTTTAAAGGGGGGTGATAGAGCATGTCGGGTAAAAAGGACTATTACGAGATACTTGGTGTACCTAGGAATGCTACGAAGGAGCAGATTAGGGAAGCTTATAGAAGGTTGGCCATGCTCTATCACCCAGACAGAAACAAGTCACCTGATGCTGAAGAAAAGTTTAAAGAAATTTCTGAAGCATACGCAGTACTATCTGATGATGAGAAGAGAAGACAATATGATATGCTTGGACAGGCTGGCTTCCAGCAACAGTACACTCCAGAAGACATATTCAGGGGAACAGATTTTGAGTCAATATTCAGAGACTTAGGCTTCGGCTTCGACTTCGACAACATATTCGACTTCTTTTTTGGAGGGGGAGGATTTAGGAGAGAGAACGTGGGCAGAGACCTATACTATGAGCTCCAGATCACATTAGAGGAGGCTGCCAGAGGAGCTGAAAAGGAGATAGAAGTGTATAGAAGCGAAGTATGTGATACATGCCATGGTTCAGGCGCCAGCCCTGGAACAGCTCCAAAAACATGTAATGTTTGTAAGGGAACAGGACAGGTTCAAAGGGTTCAAAGTAGTGGCTTCACAAGATTTGTTCAAATCACCACATGCCATGCGTGTAAGGGAAGGGGTACAGTTATAGAAACACCATGCAAGGAATGTAGAGGGTCAGGTATTGTGAGACGAAAGAGAAAGATTATAGTTAAAGTGCCTCAGGGAATAGATGAAGGGTATAGGCTGAGACTTGATGGACAAGGTGACATACCTCCAAACGGTGGAAGACCAGGAGACCTTTACATTGGAATAAGGATAGCGCCGCACAAACATTTTAGAAGAGAGGGAGATGACATATTCTATAGGCTTGAAATAAGCTTTCCTGAGGCAGCTTTAGGCACTGAGGTTACGATACCAACACTTGAGGGAAGCACAGTATTAAAGATCCCTCCAGGGACACAGCCTGGAGAAACTATAAGATTACATGGAAAAGGTATGCCGAGACTAGATAGAGGTGGAAGAGGTGACCTTATAGTGGAAGTGAATGTTAGTGTACCAAAGAAGCTTACACAAAGACAGAGAGAGCTAATTCAGGAGCTTGCAAAAGAATTTAATGTGAACCATGGAAAACGTGAACGATTTTTCAGGTTCTAAAATTATTTAACCAACATAATCTTATAGTTGAAGGGAAAAGGTTTGAGTTCTAGAGTTGCGGTAGTAAAGGGAAAGACTAGATATGATGCTGTTAAAAAAGCCCTAGAATATATAAAGGATGATGTAGCTAAAGATGTTTCCGGAAAAAATAGTCTTATCATTAAACCAAATCTGGTTTCAGCCCACGTGCAGCTTGCAGTAACACATGTGGACACGGTTAGGGCAATAATAGATTTCATAAGACAATATTATGGGGAAAAAATTTTAGTCGCGGAAGGGTCTGCTTCAGACACAATAACAGCCTACAGGAACTTCGGTTACACAAAGTTGGCTAAAGAACAGGGTATAGAACTTTTTGACCTCAACCAAGACAATTATATGGAGATAATGGTATACAATGATAGATATGACCAGATTCCAGTAAAGGTTGCAAAAAAGGTTTTGGAAAGCGACTACAGAATATCTGCGGCAGTACTAAAAACACATGACACCGTGATAGCAACCCTTTCAATAAAAAACATGGTTGTCGGAAGCATAATCAGATACGACAAGCATAGAATACACCAGGGATATAAGGCAATAAACTTGAACATTTACAAGATAGCAAAACATGTTTGGCCTAACCTAGCAATAATAGACGGCTATACTGCAATGGAGGGAAACGGCCCAGTTTCTGGCACGCCAGTGGAAATGGGAACAGTTATAGCAAGCACAGACCCACTTGCAGCGGATACAGTTGGAGCCTACATTATGGGATTTGACCCAGACGATATAGGATACTTACATTACATTAAGAGGGCTGGAATGGGTGAAGGGGACATGGATAAAATTGAGGTTGTAGGAGAAAATGTGGAGAATGTGAGAAGAAAGTTTAGGCCACATTCAACACACACTTCACAGAGAATGTGGAGGATAGGGGAAGAAATTTTAAATAAAATTTTGCGAGAAAATGAAAGGATACTATAAATTTTAAAAAATTAGAGAGGCTTTGTAACATTATAGAATAATGTTTTGTTGGCGGTTAAAAACAAAATTTAAATCATAGTATATGGATGTAATTGTTATGATAAACTTTGTTCCCCCAGAATATGCTTGGATAGTTCCAGTAATAGTACCATTTATCATTGGATTGATTGTTGGAGTCGTAATAAAAAAGACGTTAAAGCTTGTACTCGCCCTTATAATACTATTGATAGTTTTAGCTGCAGTAGGATACACTCAATTACCTACCTTTGAAGAGATCGCTAGTGCAGCATTAAAGTATCTTCCAATGCTTTGGGCTGAGGCAAGCCCCTTGATAAACATCCTACCATATTCTTCGCTAACATTTTTGCTTGGACTTGCTCTAGGATTATGGAAAGGCTAGATAAGAATGAGCTTGGAGTCAATAGCTAAGGTAACAAGGATATTAAAGAATATTCCGAGAACAGGATGGCTTCAGAATGGAATACCATTTTATGAGGCTGAATCGATTGCAGAACATTCTTTTGAGGTAGCAGTAATTACTCTAGTACTATTAAATAATATTAAGATGAAGGTTGATGCAGAAAAGGTTTTAACGATGGCGTTAATCCACGATTTAAGCGAATCAGTTATAGGGGATATGCCGAAAGCTTTAACAGAAAAAATCGGCGAAAACCTCAAGCACGAGATAGAAAGTAAAGCTTTTGAAAATGTTGTTGGCTCAAGAAAGTTAAGCGAAATTTTTGAAGAATATTCGAGGGGAGAAAGCTTGGAATCCAAGATTGTTAAGTTCGCAGACAAACTTTCCACATTCTATCAGGCAAAAAGTTACAAGAACAGAGGATATGATGTAGACGAGATCATTGAGGGAACATTGGAGGAAATTAAAATCATACTTAAACAATTTGAAGAGAAAGAGATTGTTAAAATGTTTAACATTTAATAGACTAGTGATGGTAGAAGACCTTTTTCCAAAGCAATCCTTATGTCTCTAGCAATCCTTCTACCAGTAGACATTGGCTCCCTAAAAAGGTATGGCGTATATGGAGAGCCTTCAGGATACAGGTTTGTACCAGCAACAATCCTCGCCGACACTTCAAAAACTATAAAGCCCCTTCTAGGATTATAGACTGTTTCAATACAAAAAGGCCCAATTAAACCTGGTGGAAAGAGTTCGATAGATGATTCGACAAGCTTTGTACCCATGTCTAAAATTTGTGGGAGAAGACTTTCTCTAACCACCACAGGCTGGTTTCCTGTTACAGTGTAGTCGAGATAGTCGGGTATAATGTTTGGAAGACCACGGTACACTTCATCTATAGGCTCAATTCTTTTATCGATACTCAAAAGCTCAAGCCCTCCAGTCTTTAATTTTAGGCCCCTAGAATATATTTGGCTGTAAAAATAGTGTGGATAGTATCTTACGCCTGCAACAAATTCCTGTATAACAATCTTATCATTTTCGCCAATTAAACCACCCCTAACCTTTTCATCAAATTTTTGATAAAAGTCATCTCTAGAGGCTACTGTAAAATAGCCTCTACCGCCTCTAGCACCATAAACTTTCACAAAAGCCAGAGTATCAATTTCATCTGGACTATTGAATGTTCTAGGGAAAGTTAGTCCAGCCCTCTTAAACCATTCAAACTGTTTCCCCCTATCACCCTCCCATTCTAAAACAAGCCTATTACCGTACATTGGAACATAAAAGGAGTCAAGAATATTTTTTGAACCAACATATTCTACAAAAGAACCGTGAGCGATTACGATAGAGTTTAAGCTAATAAGCCTTTCTTGGACACATGCATCAAGAATGTTCTTGTAACTGTCAACAACTATAAGCTCATCTGGGAAGGCTTCAGGAAAGGCTCTATAATATTTAACCCTATCACTCAAACATATTCCAACAGTCTTAAAACCTTCACATTTTGCACCATAGAATATTTGAAGAGAAGAGTGAGAGCATAGTGTGGCTATAGAAATTTTATTTAAATCATATTTCGAGAGAGCTCTTAAAATTTCTATCCTATCAATCATTTTTTCAACCCAACACTAGAAACTATATTATGTAATTAAGTTTTAGTAAAGTTGCTTACACACATAATAAAGTTAAGAGATTTTGCAAAAAGGCGCTTAAAAGCATGGGCAAACTTGTTCCAGCATCATCACACATTTTTACAAGGTTGGCTAGTACTTTATGAGTACACCACAACCTTTAGCCAAGGCTCTTTCATAAACCTTTTTTGCAACAACAATATCTGTTATAGCAAGACCCAAGTTTAGTGCCATAATCTTTTCACTATCACTAACGCGGCCGCACAACTTTCCAACAACAAGTTCACATAGTTCACCATCAACCTTCTTTAGTAAAGGAAAATGGCCTAGTGTCTGATAATATTTAAGCTGTTCAATATCGTCTGTGAAAATGCGATCTACTTTATAGAAGGTTTCAGGATGCCAGTAGCTGTCAAACTCTAGTGGAGCCAACATGGCACCATCCTTTACCCACTCTATCATACCGACTGGACTAGGATTTTTATAAATTGGTGTGGCTGTAACAATTAAATCAGAGTCTTGAACTGCTTCCTTAGGAGACTGACTTTTAAAGACTTCGAGACCAAACTTTGTCTTTACAAAGCGTTCACATTCTAATATCTTTTCAGGAACAGTATCGTATACTTTAACCCTTTTAAGGCCGCTTAAGACTAGAGAAATAAATTCTAGGTGACTTTTACCTTGAACACCACAGCCTATTATAGAAAGAATTTCAGAACCCCTTCTTGCAAGATACTTTGCTGAAATAGCTGTAACCGCAGCAGTCCTTTTGGCAGTGATCCAGCCAGCATCCATAACAGAAATCGGTAAACCTGTTTCAGGGTCATTTAATATTATGAGCCCAGCCAAGTATGGTAGACCCTTTGACGGATTTAATGCTGAACCTGAAATCCATTTAATTCCAGCAGCATTAAATTTTTGAACGTAGGCTGGCATAGCATGGATGAATGTAGTATTTGATGGATGAATGCCGGGTTTTGGAGGAATCTCGACCTTTCTAAAATATTTTTCTCGAAAAGCGTCTTCAACCCATTCCATTATTTCTGAAGCACCTATTTGCATCAACTCTATCTCATCCCTTGATATGAAAAGAATACTGTTTTGCTCCATTAACGACACCTCAACAGAAGGTTTCTAACTTATTGTAGGCTGAAGCCAAACTTTTTCGAAGCCAACTCTATAGCCAACTTTATTGCTTCCAATGTTGCACCCTCGCTTGCAGTACCTTTACCAGCCTTACCCCAAACAGTTCCATGGTCAGGTGAAACCCTAATTATTGGGAGACCGAGACTCAAATTAACGCCTTCCATGAAACCAACCATTTTTACGGCAATATGGCCCTGGTCATGGTACATTGCGATAGTGGAATCAAATTGTCTATTATAGTATGCTCTATAGAATATTGTATCTGGCGGATAAGGTCCTGTAACCTTTATACCTTCAGATGCTGCCTCTTGAATTGCTGGAACAATTTCCTTAATTTCCTCGTCCCCGAAAAGCCCGCTTTCACCCGCATGAGGGTTTAAGCCTGACACTCCTATTTTTGGGTCATTTAAGCCAAAAAGTTCTATCAAACTCTTGTATGTTAACCTTATTGTCTTGAGCACATTCTCTTTTTTGATAAGCTCTATAGCATTCTTTAGGGAAACGTGAGTGGTTACGTGGGCAACTTTGAAGAAGCTGGCGACAAGCATCATTTTAACATCCTTGGAGCCTGTTAGGTCAGCCAAAAGTTCAGTATGTCCAGGATAATTGTATCCCGCCATGTTAAGACTTTCCTTGCTTATTGGAGCTGTAACGATCGCATGCACCTTATTTGATAGAGCATGTTTTACAGCCTCTACAATAGCTTCATAGGATGCTTTACCACCCAACACAGAAGGTTTTCCGTAAACGATCTTAGATACGTCAACATTGTTTAGGTCAAATATGTTTACTGATGATGGGGAGTCAACATATTCTGAAACATCACAAATTTTTATAAGCTTTAAGTCGGTTGCATTTACAGTTTCTGCAGCCTTTCTAAATACATTATAGTCTCCAAATACTACAAAAGAGGCTCTAGAAAATAGGGAACTGTTTCTTAAAGCTTTTAAGACTATTTCTGGGCCTGAGCCGGCTGGGTCCCCCATTGTTATAGCAATCATTGGCTTCTTGTATGACATCTTTTATTCACACTTTTTAGTCTAGTCGATACTTTAATAAGCGTTTCCAATCCTCCAAAGCCTCCAGCCTTTGTAACGATAAGCAAATCTTTTGACCAGAGAATAGGTAGTCCCGGCTCAATTTCACCTAAAATCTTGAACGATTCAAGCTTAAGATGCTTTATAATTGAGACAGCAATATCACCTCCAGTCATGTAAATGCCGCAAAAACTATCTTTTTCAAAAAAGCTTATAACATGAGATACGAGTAAACCGAATTTTTCCGCCAGTATTGAACCGAAATCTGAAAGGCTTAGCCCCAACTCCTTCGCCAAGCTAGCACCTTCTTCAACCTGTTCTCTAGTATATGAGGATGCAATTATAATATCGTTAGAAAATTTTAGCGCTCTAGAAACTTCACCTATAATCCTTTCTTCTTCCCTGCCAAAGTCCTTTACTAGTTTAGAAACACTTACTTGTATTACATTTGCTGGAAAGACTTTAGTAAATTCTAGGACCTGGTTCCTGGCAAGTTCATTAACTGAACCAACCGCCATCAGAACCGGCTTACCCTGAACTGAGCCAATGATAGAATTGTAGGCCAACTGTTCTGCAAGACCGGCTGAACCAACCCAAATAACATGCTTTTTTTCTGAAGAAAGTATTTGTTGAACAATATTTTTAAGGTCAAGGTCACTTTCTACATCAAATGACAAAATTTTAAATTCTCCAACCACCTTATCCAAATTCCCTTTTCTAAGCTCCTGAAGATTTATGTGACGATAGCGTGGACCGAATATGGGTTCAAAATACGATGGTAAGTAAGATGATTTAACAGGAGTCCTTAAATCTCTTCCAAAATATGTTTTTTCAACAGGGACACCGTTAACCATGTGGACACCATCCTTTGTTATACGACCCTGCTTCGGGAAAGCTGGTGCAAAAACAACTAGGTCAGGGTTTAGAGCATCTACTAGCCCCACAATTTCTGAGACAATGTTGCCTCTAAGTGTTGAATCCACTTTTTTATAGAAAACGATGTTGTCAAAAATGTCTTTAATCTTTTCTCCAAGAGAATATAGTATTGAATAAGACTTTTCCTTTCCTATTGCCCTACTTTCAGTGGTAACGCCGACAACATCATATCCTTGTACAAGTTCTTGAACCATATCAAAGTTTAATGTGGTAATTGAAGCTAATCCAAGCTTAGAAAATTGTACAACAGTATCATTAACTCCTGTAAAATCGTCTGCAACAATTAGGACTGAATCAAATATTTTAGCCATATGCTATTATCACGTACAAACTGTCTTAAAACATTCTCTTTAAAAATTTCACCTAAAAACCTTCACGTATAAGTGATATAGCGTAGGCGGCCATTAACATTGACATAACCTTATCTAAAACAATTGTACCATTTCTTCCAAGCAGCCTTAACATTTTCTCACCACTTAAAAGGATAGCCAAAGTTATACTAGAACAAACAAGTATGCTTACTAAAGACACTTCAAGACCCCAAGTATATTTTATGTATATTACAGCGGTGACTGCTCCAGGTCCAGCCAAAAGTGGAGTTGCCATAGGAACAATACTTATTTTGTCAGCTTCAGGCTTTGGCATCGTCGATATTTCAAGAAGGCCTAGTATAGAGTATATGAGTAGGACGAGGCCGCCGGCAACTTTAAAGTCTTCAACACTCACACCCATTAAAGAAAAAAGTATATCACCAGACACTGAGAACATAAATAGTATTGTGGACGCGATAATCACACTCTTTTTTATTATACTGGAACGTAATTTAGAATCATAGTCTTTTGTTAGAATGTAAAAGTAGGGGGCGTTAGTAAAAGGGTCAAGTATAATCAATAGTAAGAGTATCGCTTGTAGTAGGTCAAGCATAAGGCTTCACATTATATGGTTTCCAAAGAGTTCTAAAATACTTTTGGGAGAAATAGAATGCCATAAGTATTATAAAAGATATAGTGAAACTATGTGGTATGAGTAGAGTCTGTTTGCTTGGACCCTTAGCTTTAATTATCGCGTGGGCAACTATATTTGTTTCTATTATGGTTAATCCATGGTTTAATCTGTTTAAAGGTGCATTAAGTGACCTTGGAGCATTAGGTTTAGGGACAAACTATATTTTTAATACTGGATTGATTTTGACAGGAATAGTTTTTGCAATATATGCAGGCTTTCTTGAAAGAGTCTTGAGAAATAGGGTTTGTCAGCGGTTTCTAAATAGATAACTTTTATATAACACTTCTTACCGTTTCTTAATGGAATGATAGTGAGATTGTTAACGCTTAAGGAAGCCTATAGAAGTTGGTGTTCATTCAAATATTCTAGGGAAGAGGGATGGGTATGGTAAGATATGTGTTGTTGGAACTGTTGGTGGTCGCAGAAGGTGTAAGAAAGCTTGTTGCTGAATGAAACATGTAGGTTTAAGCTTAGTCCAAATGGAGAGCAGAAAAGAGTATTGAATGAGCTCTTCTCATCTTATGAGAATATTGTTAGGGAATGTTTGAATAAAGCTATTGTAATGAATGTAACTTCTAGGAAGAGGTTACATGAAGCGATATATGGATGGTTGAGAACTAAGTATCCCACCTACCCCTCACACTACATTTACACAGCTATAACTCAAGCATTAGGTATCTTCAAATCATATAGAAGGCTATCTAGAAAGAGAAGCATCAAACTTCCAGACATCGCGAAACTGGATGTAATCCTCTTAGATGACACGCATCTATTCTGGTTTAACTGGGGAAACATAAAGTTGGCAACACATAAGGGGCACATTATAATACCTTTTAAAGTCCACGAGCATTCAAAGAAGTTTATGGGCTGGCATGTTAAAGGCTCAAGACTCTTAAGAAGAAATGGAGGATACTTCCTCCACGTCACATTTAGGAAGGCTGTTGAAGAGAAGAGGGCTGAAGGCGTATTAGGCATAGACGTTAACGAGAAGAGCATAGACCTAGCCATCATAAAACCAAATAAAGTCAAGTTCATTAAAATAGACATCAGCGAGGCAAAATACATAAGAGACAGATACTTCAGAAAGAGGAGAGCCATACAAAGTAAGACTTCTGGAAAGACTAAAACTAGACTACTAGCCAAGTATTCTGGAAGAGAGCAAAGAAGAATAAACAACATACTACACAGAACATCGAAGATAATAGCAAACATAGTTGCTGAAGAGAACGTTAAACCAACTATAGAGAATTTAAAATACATTAGAGAAAGGATGAAGTATGGAAGGAAAATGGATAGAAGGCTTCATAGCATGCCATTTAGAAAAGTTCAGTCTTACATCACATATAAAGCAATAGAGCAAGGATTAAAACCAGAATTTGTTAAAGCCAAAAACACCTCACGCATATGCCCGACATGTGGCGAAGTGAATAAGCCGAATGGGCACGTCTTCAGATGCAAGAAGTGCGGCTTCCAAGCAAATAGACATCTAGTAGCCGCATGGAACATAGCCATGAAACTTCCAATGTGGGGTGCTTCACCGTTGCCCCCGAAAGCCGCCCATGAAGCCTTCAAGGCTGAAGCGGAACGGATAGTCATAAAAAGTTAACTATCCGACAACGGTTAGTGCTATGGCATCAGGTGTCGCTATCTTGGCGGCGGCACATTTGATAATGATAGCAGTTTTTCCTTCTGGTACAGAACTGCACAGGTTTGTTTCCTTAGAATTTTTTCTACTTGCAGCGATAACAATCTTTTTTATGAGTGTATCATTTTATGCTGATGGAGAAAAATTTTATGGAACATCTTCCACGATATTATTCTTGGCTGGAATATTGGGTAGTGCACTTATTGAATGGCCTTCGACAGCTTTACTTGAAATATATGATATAATATTGTTGACAATATGGACTATACTAATCTCATACTATTGTATGAGAAAAGAATGCTAGCGTTTGAGATTGGAGTGTTTAGAGTGGAAGTTTAGCTAGAGCTTTTTGAACCCCACTACTATATTGCATCGCCTTCTTTTGACTGCCGTAAGCTTCCTGTGGAAGATCTAATTCCATAGCCAGCTTCCGCAGAACAATTTTCCTTTCATCCTTTTCAAAGTTGATTTTATATTTTATAGGGATAGAGAAGGCTGCTTCCGCCACCCTGCGATTTATGTAAGGGAAAACTGGTTCGCAGTACATTGCAGTTGAAGCATCATCTCTAGAGATGTCGATAGACTGCAGTTTTTCGAAATCGTATTTTAAAATTTTATTAACATCATAGCCTCTTTCAGCAAATGAGACATATTTTTTGTATCCTCCAAAAAGCTCATCTGCACCCTGTCCTATAACCAAATTTTGGAAACCGGCACTCGATGCTTCTTCAGCGACAGAATTTAATATTATTGCAATAGAAAGATTCATCAGATTCTCTCTGCCAATTATTTTGCTCAAAAGCCTTGCCTTTAAAGCCAAACGTTCTTCATCCAATTCTATTATCTTATGCTCCAGAGAAAGAAGTGAAGAAACCTTTTCTGAATGTATGTAATCGTGTGATTTCTTTAAACATACTGTTATCAGATACGGCCTTAAATTAAGGAGGAGAGCCAATTTTGCAACTATTGATGAGTCTAAACCTCCAGAAAATGCTATGGCCACATTTTTTACCTCATCTAAATTTTTTTCTAAAGAATATTTTAGAGCCGAACTTAAAAGGTTGAGAGCACCATCTACACTTTCTATTTCTATAAAATTATAGTCATAATATCTTTTGCACAAAAGAATGTTTCTAGAAAAGTTTACGTACAAGTAAGTGGATGGTTGTAAAGGTTGACAATCTAGGCCATTGGACCTTAACGAATAGGGATCTGATGAGAGTATAAAATGTTTTTTGCCAGAAGAAAAATATAGTGGCTTAGAGGAGGCTGGCGAACGTAGTGCAAATATTTTGTCATCATCAAATATTGCGAATGAGAAATCACCGTCAATTTCCTGTGGAAATATCCTATCATAACCATCCTTTATGTTTTCATAAAAGTTTAGGATACTCTTAATACTGTTTTGGTGATCAAAAAATCTTCCATGAATAAGTATATTCGATTCAGGTTCCCAATCTAGGGAAAGGTACGCTAAAATAGTATTTCTAATATGATCTAATGACACAAGCTTTAAATGCTTTCTGTATAATGTATGCTTGATTATGTTTTCTACTAAACTTTTAACATCTTCTTCGCCTTTTACAATAAGATAGCCGTTTGTTTTAGCTGTGTGTTGAACCAATTTCCTTCCCAATTCTTTCTAACGTCCTTCTAATTATTTCTTTGGAACCCTCAATATGGTTTTCTGGCACAAATATTTTATCCACTTCATCTCTACTAATGAACTTTGAAACAAGTTCGTCTTTTAAAAGAATTTCTTTAAACTCTTTACCCTCAACCCTACATCTTGTAGACAGTTCCCTTAAAATTCTATGCGCTTCAGACCTCGAGAAACCTTTTCTTATGAGTATGTCGAGGACAAATTCTGAGTATATGAGACCTTTTGTGCGTTCAATATTTGCTCTGACAATATTTTCTTTTATACTCATTTTAGAAAGAACTCTACAAACTGTTTCAATCATTTCATCTAATATTATGGCTGAAATCGGGATTATGAATCTTTCATTCGCAGAATTTGTTAGATCCCTTTCATGCCACAACGGTATATTTTCGAGGGCTACTAGAGGCATAGAGCGTAGTAGTTTTGAGAGACTAGAAACCTTTTCACATGATATTGGATTTCTTTTAGATGGTACAGCCGAGCTTCCTATCTGATCCTTAGAAAACTCTTCCTCAAACTCGTCTATTTCTGTCCTAGAAAGATTTCTAAATTCTGTTGCAATCTTATCAAGTGTAGAGCCAACAAGAGCACACCACCATACAAATTCTGCATAATTTTCTCTTGAAACAACCTGTGTTGCAGCCTTAACTGGATAGAGACCAAGCTCTTCTCCAACTAGCTGCATCACCTTTAATGCTTCTGCACCTAAAACAGAACCGCTGCCCACTACACCTAAAGTCTTGCAAACTAGGACTCTTGGCTTAATTTCTTTAAGCCTGTTCAAATGGTCAAGGAGGTCGTTAGCCCAGACTGCAAACTTTTGTCCAAATGAAATTATTGAAGCATGCTGTCCATGTGTCCTTCCAACCGATGGAAGGTTAGAATATTTTTCAGCTAAAGACCCTAAGATGCTTATCAAGTATCCAAGCTTCCTTTCTACTATTTTTATGTAATCTTTTAGTTGGAGAGATTGGGCTGTGTCCAGTATATCATTACTTGTTAGCCCATAATGAACCCAAGGCTTAGCCTTGTCTGAAACCACCGAGACTATAGCTTCAACTAGGGAGGCTGTTTCATGTCTTGTAACCTTTTCAATATCCTTCCACATACTATAGGATACATGTTCTATGCTACATTTTGAGCAAATTTCTTTAGAAGCCTCCTCTGGAATAATTTTTAGCAGGCCTTCAGCTTTCGAGACAGCAGCCTCCACCATTAGCATGTACCTTAATCTAGACTCTTCAGAAAAGATTTTTTTAACTTCACTAGTGCCATATCTTCCTGAATCTATGGGTAATATTGAAGAGTAGGACATATGTTAACCATTTGCATCTGAAGTCTTTAAGTGTTATGGAAGAAAACGGAGCTGCTCCTTTATTCTTTTAGCCAAAGTTGGACCCAGCTTCGGAATCTTTGCAATATCTTGCTCATTCGCCTTCTTTAGGTCATTAACTGTTTTGAAACCATGAGAATAAAGTATGCGTGCTCTTACTCGACCAATTCCTTCAAGCCTTGTAAGTTCTAAAAGTTCATTTTTAACACCATAGCGCAAACGTTCTTCAAGCAGTAATGAAGTATTTTGAAGGCTTTTAATGCCAAAAAGATTCGATAGTTTTGTGAAAGCATGAACAAGCCATTGAGCTGACTCGACTTGACGATAAAGGTCTCCTGGCTCTATAGAGAATTTATCGTATATTTCATTTTCTGTCCGCTCATTTATCCATTCCTTTAGAGATAAAAAGCTTCTTCCAACTTCCTCGAAACCTTTGGAGCCTATGCTAGTGAATATGCTAAAGATCAGCCCTAATCTTTTTTCAATAATGTGCCCGAATTCTGCATAATCAGAGTTTCTAAGATAAAATTTTGGTTGAAAATCTTCTGAAGTTACAGCGGACAAGAGTATTAGGTCTTCTTCATCTACTAAACTTTTGTTTCTAAGATTTCTGTACTCTTCTAAAATTGTTTTATAATGTATTCCCGTAGAAGTTGAAATGTATAGGAAAGAAATATTTTTACCAAATTCTGTGGAAATGTATCTGCCACCTTCTTCTTCAATAAGACCATTTAATTTTAGATAGGAGAGGACTGACCTAATTTTTGATATAACGAATTGTGGCCTCCTCTGATAGCCAAATAGTGTTCTAGAGAAAAAGGAATAAATTTCCTTTTCAGACAGGCCTGGGAAGCTAACTATTACTGCAAGAAGATGGTTTCTTAAAATTTCTGTGTTAATCAGTTTTGAGTAGATTGGTTCAGGTGAGCCCCTAACATAACGTTCGAAGAATGTTTCAGTGTCTCCTGACCTTAGGATGGTTATAGCGTAGCCGACATCATCATATTTTGGTCGACCCGCTCTTCCACAAAGTTGTTTATATTCTAGTATACTTATTTCCTCACTTTGGCCCCATTCACTGTGATAACGTGATAAACTGTTGATTATTACAGTCCTTGCTGGAAGGTTAACTCCGGCAGCTAATGTTGGTGTAGCACACAATATTTTGATAGCACCTTCCCTAAACGCTTCCTCAATTATAGTTCGATGTGAATGTGATAGACCAGCATGATGGAATGCTGAACCCTTTAAAACACAGTTAGCAAGCTTTTTACTTACTTCAGTAAATTCTTCAGAAGACATTATTTTCTCGTAGACTTCTTTAAGTTTTTCAATTTCTGATTCAGTTAAAAACTTTGATGAAACAACAGTCGCCTTTTCGGCGAGTGATACCGCATTCCTTCTATTATCGGAAAATATTAGCACTTGACCGCCATCCTTCAACATTGTATATGCTACATCGATGGCTGGACCATAGTCGCTTCTTACTGTTTCAAACCTTTTACCGTCATAGAAGAGTATTTGGCCATTCTGATACACGCCTTCAATTAACTTTACTGGACGCCATGACATGTTAACGATTTCAGCGTTAATCCATGACGCTATATCTCTATAGTTTGATACTGTAGCGCTTAAGGCAATAATCTGAGGCCTATTAGGGGGAGAGAGAAAATGTGAAATTAGCATTTCGATAACTGGGCCTCTATCATCTTCATTAAGCAAATGTATTTCATCGAATATTGCAAGCCCTATTCTTTCGATCCAAGCAGGGTCCTGTCTAATCATTGAATCAAATTTTTCGTTAGTTAAAACAAGCACATCTTTTTCCTTAAGATAATCGCCTCTCACATCATAGTCTCCAGTCGAAATAGCTATTGAAGGATTTAATCCATCAGACTTTGATAATATTGAAAGGGACTTAAACTCCTCATATTTTTCGTTTGCAAGGGCCTTTAGAGGGGTAAGATATATGACCTTCTTATTCTCAAGCACCGCCTTTGCAGCACACATTAGGGCAATAAGAGTTTTCCCGCTAGCTGTAGGAGTTGTTATAAGCATACTTTTTCCTTCAAGCACACCCTTCCTAACAGCTTCCTCCTGTGGAGGGTAGAGGGTTCGATATCCTAAATTTTTTAACATGCTTTTGACTTGTTCAGGTAATGGTAGTGAATCAACATGCATGAATATACCCTTACTACTATTATACTCTCTTATAATATCCTGGCTTAACCATGTAGAAGACACCCTTATTTTCTAGCTGAGAAAAGTACATTTTGGCTTCAATTTCATTAAACTTTTTTGTTTCAACAAGCGCTTTTATAAGTGTGTTCAATTCTACAGGCTCATTTGATGGACCTGAAAGTTCCTTATACTTTTGGAACACTATCTCAAGCTTGCTTCTTTCACTTGCAGGCATACCGGTTATTGTGCCCATATCAATTTTACCGGTCTTTTTGTCGACAGCAACCGTGTATAGCATACTTTTGGTTAACGTTATAGCTTCAGCCGCATCCTCTTCAGTAACCTTATCTTTGAGTAGAAGCCTTGCCCTAGCCATTGCAAGACGAATCAATGATTCAAGCTGTCTCGGAGTCACCGGTATACCTTGCGTATCCGACTGTGAACGCATTTCAAGATAGAAGTCTATCAACATTTTTTCAGCTTCAGGTGTAATTGTAGGATTAATATTTTTACAGTATACAAGATACTTTCTCAGAAAGTCTATGTCAAGGGGAGGTTTCTGTACAAATGTGCGTGAACGCCGTAGTGCCATTATATGTGATGCAATCTGCTCGTCAACAGACCTTTCTGGAACATCTCTTATAACAAAGATTAGGTCAAATCTTGTTAAAAGAGGTGAAGGCAAATTTATGTTTTCAGCCAAATTTTTGTATGGATCATATTTTCCAAGCAATGGGTTAGCGGCTGACAGTATTGAAGTTCTAGCGTTAAGGGTGACTACAATACCTCCCTTTGCAACAGACACTGTCTGCTGCTCCATGGCTTCGTGAAGAGCTTGCCTGTCAGTATTGCTCATCTTATCAAATTCGTCTATAGCACATACACCTTGATCTGCTAAAACTACAGCTCCAGCTTCTAGCATTAGCATACCACTCTTTTCTCTTACGACGGCAGCGGTTAAGCCGGCAGCGGTTGTACCTTTACCGGAAGTGTATAGGCCCCTTGGGGCCAGACGGGCAGCATATTTTAAAAGCTCACTTTTTGCTGTCCCCGGGTCACCTACAATAAGTATGTTTATGTCACCTCTCAAGGTTGTTCCATCAGGTAATGGTATTTGTGGCGCACCAACGATAAGAAGTAATATTGCTTCCTTTAAAAGGTCTTGGCCATAGATTGAGGGGGCGAAAGAGTTTATGAGGAGCTTTATCCAGTCAGGACGTTTTGCTAGCTCCTTAAACTTTATTTCATCAGCCTTTTCGATTATAATATCCTGCGGGCTTTTACCTAAAACTTCAACATAGTTTCCTTCAATAAATGCATTAAATGTTCTAGAACGCCCACCTCTTCCACCAAACTCTTCTTCAGCCCTCAAAATACCTGTAACTGTTACCCTATCCCCAGGCCTCGCTACATCAACGATATCACCATATAATTTTATTTCAAGCTGTCTTGGAAGCTGTCCGGGAGGAAGCTCTTCCGGAAGCTCCTGTATCCTTAACAGCTGAAAGTTCACGTACACACTTTTTAGCTCATCGAGTTTGAAAAAGTCTTTTTCATCACATTCTCTACACTTTAATGGCTTTTTTAGCGAACGTTCTCTTTGAGGGACAAAAGTTATGTGATTGTTTGAACAAACCCATGCAGCTTCAATTATATAGGGCTTTATTTCTGAAACCCTTACAACTATTCCTGTTACAGCAACAAGATTACCTAGAAGACTTACATCCAATTTTCTTAAAGGATATTTTTCTGGAAGATTTCTTATCCTAACTATAAAAAATTTTTCCACCCTTTTCGCGTACTCTGGATCCTCTTCCTTCAGAAAGTCTAGAGCAGCTCTAGAGAATATTTCTAAATATTTTGGATCCCTTGTAGCTAAAGCTGCAAGATCACTGTTGTAGCGTGAAAGGTCAGAGTAGTCTATTATAAGCGAGTTACCTCCCCTTTGTATAATATTATTTAATTGTATCCTGTACTTAGGCTGCTTATACTCATCTAACCATCCTTTAATAAAGTCTAGAAAAAGGTCCTTGATTTTAGAGTCTGAAACCGTTTCCAGCATCCTATTTTCCAACCTCCAATATTTTAGAAACAAAATCCTTAACATTCTTTTGCAATATCTTCAAAAGTGTCTGTTCCTCGAGAGTCAGTTTAGGAAGAACCTCTCCCGCGTCCGTGAAAGGTCGGGCAAAATGCAGTAATTTTCTTATTCTAATGCTAATTAGATCTTGAGCGTCATTATAAACTTTCAAATATTCACTTCTTGCCATAACGTCTGTTGAAGGAGTTGACCTTTTCTTATCTAAAAAGTCTAGAAGTGCAAGGTAAAAGTTTTCTGAAAGCTGTGAAAGGTTAAGTGAGTCTCTTAAAAGCTTTTCCTTAGCAACACTCTTGTAAAATTCCTCCTCAAACCCTTCATCTTGAATTTCTACAAAACCATTTTTTTCAAGAATTTTTGCAGCCCAAAGAGGTATAGACATTATAGAGCCTTCTAGAATTGCTTCCGTCTGAAAGGCTCCAAACTTAAGATTTTGGATTGAAGATTTGAACAGTACTTTAACCGGAGTCAGCATAAACCCTAACCTTCTAATATCAATCATTTCCTCTATTGTGACGTACAAGGCTGCAACCACACTCTAAACAGCATGTTAGTGGTTAAAAACTTTAATTAAACTATATGAGAGTTGGAGGTAAAATATTTTATAATAAAATTTTTTCCTACATACATTTATGCTTATATCTATTAAATTTGATTGGTAGAGTGTTAAAAGATGAGTCTAGAAGAACTAATGTGGGTTGAGAAATACAGGCCGAAGGAATTGGATGAAGTAGTAGACCAACGTGAGGTTATAGAAAGGATAAAGCTGCTAATCCAGAAGCCTCATGAAATGCCGCATTTACTTTTCGCTGGACCTCCTGGAACTGGAAAGACGACTGTTGCATTAATAATAGCGAGAAAACTTTTAGGTGAGGATTGGAGAAATTATACACTCGAACTTAACGCTTCAGATGAAAGGGGTATAAAGACTGTTAGGGAAAGGATAAAGACTTTCGCAGGCTACGTTGATAGAAGTGTGGATGTGCCTTTCAGACTTATCATTTTAGATGAAGCAGACGAGATGACTCATGATGCTCAAACAGCTTTGAGGAGGATAATGGAGGAAAGTTCAAAGTATACAAGGTTTATCCTAATATGCAACTATTCTTCACAGATAATTGAACCGATACAAAGTCGTTGCGCCATATTTAGATTCCAGAGTCTTAGTAAAGAAGATGTTGTTGAACATCTTAAGAGGATATGTGTAATGGAGAATGTTGGATTCGAAGAAGAGGCTCTAGAACTATTGTACGAGATAACTGGGGGAGATTTAAGGCATACTATAAACCTTCTACAGGCTTCAGCCATTGAAGGAAGGGTTACAAAAGAAAATGTTATGAAACAAGCTGGTTTAATGGGTGAAGCAAGGGTCAGGGAAATGGTTGAGCATGCATTAAATGGAAACTTTAATGAGGCAAGAAAAATTTTGGTTGAGATGCTAAACATTAAGGGTGTATCAGAGAACGAAATACTGAGGATGCTGGGTACAATACTATTAAATGATGAGAGAGTAAACCATGGTAAGGCAGCTAAGATTTTAGCCGAATACGATTATAGGCTAGTACAGGGTGCGAATCCCGAAATACAGTTAACAGCACTATTATCTGAAATTGAGGAATTGAAGAGTGATAGGATTTGAGGCTAGACGTTCCCAGAGGATTGCGTGATATAGAGCCTGAAGAATTTGATAAAATGGAATGGTTAAGAAAAAAGTTTATGGAAACATTGGACCTTTTTGGATTCAAGAAAATGGAGCCTTCAACAATAGAACTTTTGGACATACTTGAGGCAAAAAGCGGGCCTTCCATCGTTGATGAAATATACTATTTGAGGGATAAGGCGGGTAGGGAGCTTGGACTAAGATTTGATCTAACTGTTGGAATAAGCAGGTACGTTTGCAGCCGAAGAGACCTTGAATACCCTTTTAAGATAGGGGCATTTTCAAGTGTTTGGAGATATGATGAACCACAACGTGGAAGATACAGATGGTTTTATCAATGGGATGCAGAAATATATGGAAGACCATGTGTGAGATCTGATGCAGAAATAATAGAATTGTCCAAAATATATTTTGAAAAGGTTGGATTAAATGATGTTAGAGTGGAGTTAAATGATAGAAGAGTGGTAGAAGAGTATATTGTAAATGTTATAGGTGTGAAAGAGGAGGAGATAATTAACGAGCTGTTAAGGCTTCTTGACAAGACAACAAAGAAGAGGGAGGAGGAGATAATACTTGAATATACTTTAAAGGGTTTTCCAAAAAAGGTTGTAGAAGGGGTTCTAGAAATGGCAAAAATTTCTGGGAATGCAGACAATGTTTTATCTGAAATCGAAGGAAAAGGTTTAAGGAACACAGGAGATTTGAGAAAAATTGTTGAGGAACTTGAGGTTAGGGGGATAAGGGATTTTTGTATTAACTTGGGTATAGTAAGGGGGATAGACTACTACAGTGGAATCGTTTACGAATTTTATGATCCAACAATATCTAGACTAGCGATAGCTGGTGGAGGCAGGTACGATCGACTAATGCAAGTTTTTGGAAGAAGCGACCTTTCGGCAACAGGAGCGGCTGGCGGTGTAGAAAGAATGCTTATGGTCCTTGACCAAAGAGGACTTATTAGGATAGATAAGAGAAGAAGGATTTTTGTAGCGTTCGTGACAGAAGAATTACAGAATAGGGCACAGACTATTGTCACAGAACTTAGGAAGAGAGGATATGCTGCGGAAATGGATATTTATTCTAGAGAATTAAAGAAACAGCTTGCCTACGCATCAAAGTATAGTAGACATGCAATAATTTTAGCGCCAAGAGAAGACCGAGAAAATAAATGTATTATAAAAGACTTGGAAACAGGAAGTGAGGAGAGAGTAGAATATAATAGAGTTTTCGAAAAACTTGGAACCTTATAAAAGCAGTAATATAGAATAAGGAACTGAAAACATTATGTTCAAAATTTTTTAAGCTAAAGTTAGAAGTTAGAATATTCCTCACCTTTGTCGATTATTAAAGGATAAGCTTGTAAAATATTTAGCAGACATTTGAGCAAAATAGTTATAGTTTAATGGTAGCCCGGGAGAGATTCGAACTCTCGTCGGCGGGTTTCCTCAGCAAGTAGATTAGTGTATTTGTGTCTACTTGCTTCCAAAGCCCGCCATGCTTGACCGCTACACCACCGGGCTATCTCTTCCCATACAAATTAGATGGTTTAAACTTTTTCTCTAAAGAGTTCTATTTTTGAAATTATTTTTTCCTTAGGATCTTCCATTGTGGACCAAAGAAGTTTAACCTTCTCTTTGAATTGGCTTCTACTTTTAACATTATAGAGAAAGTGGCGGATTATTTTATTAACCTTTCCTGGACCCTTTGGCCTTATCACTAAACCTTTTCTAATTAGAAATAATTCTATTAATGTTGCCTTTCCAGGAAATAATGATATTGAGGGCACACCTAAAAGTACCGCTTCATGTGTCATTGTGCCCCCAAAGCCTATAAACATGTCAGAATATTTTAACAGACTTGGCCCGTCAACAAAGTTGGGTAAAATTATCTTATTATCCAATTCTTGCCTGAGATAGGAAAATTGGTTAGGGTAACGAGCTAACACAACAATATTGGCTTTATCATAGTATTCTTTAACAATATTTTTTATTACATCAAGTACGTTTATTTTATCTTTTCCAAGAAGGTAGGAGGCGTGCTCTTCATGCATTCTTATAACAATTGTTGCCTTATTTGATAAATTAAGTTCTCTTCTAATATCCTTATACATCCAGTTTCTTATCCAAAAGGCAGCATCTATACACTTATATTGAACTATTTTTTCCTGACTTATTCCATATTTTACCCAAACTTTTTTCGGAATCAGCCAAGGTGTAAAGAGAAGACTTGATAGTGGTACTGTCAATTTTGATGCGTGAACTGCATGAGGGCTATCACTGAACATTATGTGAGGTACACCAAGCCCATAGGATACTCGGGCGCATTCTGGCGAAGAAAAAGAAATTGATAAATCAAAGTTTTTTTTCACCACAATATCTGCCAACAGCTCTATTCGCCTTGAACTTTCGATAAGCTTTTCATAAGGTGTTAGACCATGCTTGCCGACAGAGACAATATCATAGTTTACAAGCGAGGATGCTTCAAATCCTCCATATCCTGACCTTGTGGTTGAGAAGATTTCATGCCCTCTTTCCTTTAACCATCCGCTTATCACATTAAAGAAAAAGGCTTGTTTGGGTGTGAGTATATCTATCCAGATTCTCATATTTTTACACAAAACTATAATAGTTGAGGTTTTTAAATTTGTTGATGTCATGGAAAAAAATACGGTTACAGTATATGGCTTAAGTACAGAAGGGTATAAGGTTGCACAAAAGGCTCTAGAAAAAGAGTATACAGTATATATAGTGGACGAGAAACTAAATTCTCCCATTAAAGCCAGTAAAAGAATTTTAGATTATAAAACTGTTGACGAATTTTTCGAAGAAGAAAATCTTGCTGAAATTAAAGCTTTGGATGAAGTGATTTCTAGAACAAAATACCTAATATTTTGTCCAAAGATTAGATGCGAGATAGAGGAGGTGCAAGCATATTATGAAAAAATGTTGAAAGAAATATGTCAGAAGATAATGAAAGACTGCGTTATAATTTTTTGGGCACCTTTAGGTGAAGGTGGACAAAAAAGGATAGTGGAAATAGTTTATGAATATTCAAGATTCTCAGAAAATGATGTTGGCATAATATTTTTACCTCCATTCTTTGAATGTGAAGCTAATTATGTTGGAACAATTGGAAGAGTGGAAGATGGGATAAAATTTTTACATGACCTTTTTAACATGGAAATAGTTACTCTAACTTTGGAACAGGCTGAAAGAAAATTTATTTTAAAAATATTAGAAAATATTTCAAAGTACACTTCAAAGATGATTACACTTTCAGAAAAAGATTTGGAGGGAGAACAACATTATTTTAACGATATCTTCTCATATTATACTGATCTTAAACTAATATATTTTACAGCAAAAAGAGGCGTGCCTTTAAAAAGTTTTTCAGGAACACTTTTGAGAAATGTTGAAGCCTACCCTAAAAGCCTTGTCAATTATGTAAAAGATATAATTAAAGAAAAGAGGCTTAAGCCAAGTAGAGTTAAAGTAATAGTTTTATGGAGTAAAAGCGACTATCATGTTAGACCTGATTTCGAGGAAACTGCGAACAAACTTGTTTTAATGCTACAAGATTTTTTTGCAGACGTACAATTATTGTCTTCAGAACAGT
>JACIWG010000069.1:6601-7662 GCA_014361085.1 Nitrososphaeria archaeon | reverse complement strand
AACAATTAATTTCACCCAAAATTTTTTAATTTTGTCTCAATTTGTCTCCAGCACTCACCTTTGCATTTAGACTCCTTACATGATTGAGTAACCCTTCACAGGCTCCAAGCTGATTCACTACTGAAAATGTTTTTTCAGAATAATTATCTGGTGCTATAACAGCTCTTACAACTTTAACGAAATCGAGGCAAGAAAGTCCTCCTCTAAACTTTGCCTGACCATTTGTTGGCAGTATATGGTTTATTCCACAATAGTAGTCAGTTAACACGCTTGAACCATTAACAGTTATTGCGCCAACATTTTCTATTTCCTCCAACAATCTTTTATAATCTTTAGAAAATATTTCTAGATGTTCAGGTGAAAGCCTATTAATAAATTCCAAGGCAATTTTCTCGTCTTCAGCTAACACAATGAAACCATTGCCTTCAATTGACGCGGTTACAGTATCTTTCCTATATGCTAGTGGAAGACACTCTTTCATGTAATCAATTACCTTTTCTATAAGCTTAGACGACGTTGTGACTAGTCCACATAATGTGTCTGAACTATGTTCTGCTTGAGCAATTAAATCTAATACAATCTGTTTTGGTTCACTTTCTCTATCAGCATAAACAACCAGTTCCGAGGGTCCCGCTAGCATGTCAATTGGAACATCATGTGAGACAACAGCTTTTGCTATACTTACATATGTGCCTCCGGGTCCAACAATCTTGTCAACAGGCCTTATAGTTTCTGTACCATATGCTAAGGCTGCAATAGCTTGTACTCCACCTACACGATAGATTTCATTAACACCAGCCAAGTCTGCGGCAACAAGTAAAACTGGACTCATTTTTTTGGGCGGGGAAACAACTACTATTCTATCTACCCCTGCAACTTTTGCTGGAACAGTTGCCATAAGCAACGTACTCGGATATGAAGCTTCTCCGCCGGGAACATAGCATCCTACACTCTCTAACGGCTTTAGTGTTTGAATAATTTTGAAACCATCATTTTCAATTTCAAAAAACATTCTGTTAAAATTCTCTTTTTCAACTCTCTCTATATTATCTTTTAATGTC
>JACIWG010000069.1:3910-6591 GCA_014361085.1 Nitrososphaeria archaeon | reverse complement strand
TTTAAAGCATCAATTTGAATCTCATTCACATGATTGTATGCATCATCTATTTCATCACGTCCTACCTTAATTCTATTTTTTGGAAGTATTATGTTATCGAAGGTTTTTGTGTAATCAATTAATGCTTCATCACCACGTTTTCTAACATCCTCAACAATCTTTGCCACACTATCTTCTATCTCTTTTTTAAAAAGTTCCCTACGTTCCCTTATATTACATAATATTCGACCAATATTTTCTCTATTAAGGTAATAAATTTCCAATCTATACTTCACCGTTTTCTTCCCTAGCTATGTCCTCTAATGGCATTATCAGCTGCGGTTCATGGACTACAAGACCTTGAGCCAACTTTCTCAGCTTTGGAAGAAGTTTAATGTAGTCTGAGCGTGATATGATAGTGTTAACCGCATACCATCCAGGCTTAGAAAGTTTGCTTATTGTGGGACCTTTTAATCCAGGCAAAAGTGAAACAAGTTTCTCAAGATTCTCTTCTTTAACATTAACGAATATGTGAAGTTTTTTACCGCTTTCGATCACTCCTCTGAAGAGGGCTACAATATCATATATCTTCTCTCTTTTCATCTTATCAGATAAGGAAATCTTATTTGCTACTAGAACAGCTTGAGAGTTTACGATCACATCCAGAGGCTTCAGTCCATTCTGTTCTAACGTTGTACCTGTTTCTGAAACATCTGCTATAGCATCAGCTTCCTCAGGAGGTTTTGCTTCAGTCGCGCCAAAAGAAAGGTATACTTGTATCTCCCTATTTTCTCCAGTCTTCCACCAGGGTGTAATGATCAAAGGCTTAGTTTCTCCATAAATTTGCCTATACTCTGGCAAAGATACTAGATATTTTGAAACAGATAATGGATATTCTGTTGATATTCTTAAAATCTTGTTTTCAGAACTATACTTTTTTATCATTTCCCCCATACTGTTTTCTTCAAAAGTTTTCGGTACTGCGAAGACAAGTTTTGTTAAACCATATTCTAGGTTAAGTAGAATTTTAACGTCAACTGAAGTTTCAAGAACCCAGTCCAAGCCTGTTATGCCCAGATCATATAATCCATCAGCAACATATATGGGAATCTCCTGAGGTCTCAAAATTTTAAATTTGATTTCAGCATCACTTGAAGTTGGCCTATAACTTCTTTCCTTACCATACAATTTAATAAAAGCCTTTTCTATAAACTCGTAGGTTGCCTTCTCAAGAGAACCTTTTGGTATTGCAAACGATATACTAGCCAGAAATTGTCACCTCCAAAAAACTTTTAGGAAAGCATGAACTGTTTCGAAGAACTGTTCTCACTTGTTCATCGTTTTCTTTTACTTTATCCTTTGAGATAATGAACTAAACCACCCAATTTTCCTCAACTCCTTCAATCAAAAAATTGTGTTATATAAATTTATATTAGCTTTAGTCCTTTAAAGCCTGATCTATGTCCTCTTTTAAATCCTCGACATCTTCTAAGCCTACAGATAATCTGATCAAATCGTCTGTTATACCAAGTTCCTCCTTTAGCTTGTCCGGCATACTTTTTGATGCGCTAAGTATTGGATAGGTTGCCAGAGTCTCTACTCCACCAAGACTGGGTGTAGATTTTATTATCTTAACCTTCTTGAAAAAGTTGAACGCTGACTCTTTACCACCTTTAACTTTAAAGCTGACAACACCTCCATACAGCCTATGTTCAAAAATTTTGTTTGCGGTTGAATGGTATGGGTTGTCCTTTAAGCCTGGATAATATACTTCTTTAACCTTCGGATGTTCTTTCAAGAATTCTGCTATCGCTAAAGCTGTCTCACATTGTTTGACAAACCTCACCTCCAACGTTTCCAGCCCCCGAAGTATAAGGTATGCTTCAAAGGGGTTCATTATTGTCCCAAGATTTTTCCTCCAATCCCACAAATTCTTTATTGTCTCCGCGTCTCCTGCAACAGATCCGCCGATTACATCATTGTGTCCAGCAATATACTTGGTTAAACTGTATAGTACTAGCCACGCATTGTTTTTGACAGGCTTATATAGCATGGGTGTTACGAATGTGTTGTCAACTACAATCTTTGAACCTGTCTCATTGCATACTTTTATGACTTCGTCCACATCGATGACTTTGAGGAGAGGATTTGTCATAGTTTCAACGATAACCAGGCTAATGTTCTTGTCTATTGAATTAATTATTTCTTCAGTTTCTGGTCCTCCAAAAACGGTTTTGACACCAAACTTTTCTAAATTTAGTGCGAGCTGCTGTGTTACACCATATGCCTCTTTAGAAACTAAGATAGTGGACATGCTTTTTAAGGTTGAAAGGTAGATTGTTGTAATAGCTGCCATACCGCAGTTGAAAACGAGCGCGTCTTCAGCCTCATCAAGTTTCGCAAGCACTTTTTCTAGTGCATAGACTGTAGGATTCTCTTCCCTCGAATACTTTAACTCAACACCTCTAGAAGTTTTTCTAGGAAAACCTGTTTCCCTATCAAATTGTTCCCAAACAACTGTCTGATATATTGGAACCTTGAATAGGCCAAGTTCTGGGTCATAATATTCGTGTCCATGTATACTTTCTGTTGAAAAGCCTTTATATTTTCTGGTGGTCTTAAAATTTTCTAAATTCTCATTATTCTCTGTTGTTAGATTCCACCACCCAAGAACATTACAGAGTAGTAAAATAAATATTTTT
>JACIWG010000069.1:0-3883 GCA_014361085.1 Nitrososphaeria archaeon | reverse complement strand
AAAATTGGGGATAAGTGATAGGATAAAGATCAGCCTTTATCCTCCAGGCCCCCCATGAAATACTGCATCTTTCCATACCATGTCCCAGACAACGTCTTCAGTTAAAGCCTCCTTCGACATTATAACATTCTTCAGCTCCTGAAATATTCTATGATGTCTTATTTCATCATCCATTATAAGCTGGAGTATCATTTTTATTTTAGGGTCCTCGACTGTCGATAGAAGGCTTTTAACTGTCTGATACATTTTAGCCTCAATTTTTATATGCAAATCTATTTCATCTTGAATCTTTTCGATGTCGCTTTCTGGAACCATTTTCCTACTTTTGTCAAGTAGGTCCAATATTGCAACATAGAGGTGAGAATGTTTTTCTGAATCGAATGCTACTGTGGTTAAAAGTGCCTTTATAACACCACTTTCTATAGATTCCGCCAGCTTAAGCAGTCTCTGTGAAAGCTCGTACTCTTCTCCAACCATTTCCTTTGAAACATCTTTTAAACTCATATCCTTCACTATTTTCACAGTTTATGCTATTTAAATATTTTCAAAATTGGCAAAAAATATAGTATTTGGAAGAAAAAATTTTTTGTAAAATTATATGTTTTCCCACGGAAACCTTTTGAAAGCTTTAAAATATTCTGCAATCCCTCCTGCTTCAATAATCTTTAGCATGAACTCTGGATAAGGTTTAATGCTGGCCTCTAACCCTGAACCCAAAGCATAAACCTTCCCCAATGAAAGGTCCACTGACAAGGTTTCATCTTCTTTCACAGACATTATAAATTCTTTGTCTGAAACTATTACTGGAAGTCCCACATTTACTGCATTTCTAAAAAATATTCTAGCAAAGGATTCGGCGATCACCGCGTTAACTCCAGCAGCCTTTAGAACTCTAGGCGCCTGCTCCCTGCTCGACCCGCATCCGAAATTCTTTTGCGCCACAATAATGCTTCCCCCATAAAGTCTATCCTTAAGCTTCGGGTCAAGGTCTTCGAACACATATTTTGCAAGTTCCCTAATATCTTGGGTCCTATACTTGTATTTTCCTGAAATTATAAGATCCGTATTTATATGGTCTCCTAACTTAACACATTTTCCACTTATCTTCATCTTCCCTCACCATACTTTCTTGGGTCAACTATCTTCCCCTCTAGTGCTGATGCAGCCGCGGTCGCTGGACTCGCTAAATAAATTTTTGAGCTACTTGACCCCATTCTGCCTACAAAGTTTCTGTTGCTTGTTGATACAGCAACTTCCCCATCTCCCAGAAGTCCCATGTGTGCTCCAATGCATGGGCCGCATGTTGGGAAGCCAACAATACAGCCTGCTCTAACAAGCTTATCTATGTATCCAGCATTCAATGCTTCATAATAAATTCTTCTTGATGCTGGGATAACAATGCATCTTGCCTTAACATGACGGTCACCCAATATCTTTACCGCAACCTTAATGTCTTCAATTCTACCATTTGTACATGAGCCTATAAAGACCTGGTCAACCTCTACACCTTCAACTTCTCTAACACTTTTAACATTATCCACGTTAGATGGTGCAGCAACAAGTGGTTCAAGTTTGGATGCGTCCACATAAAGTTCGTCTACGTAGCTTGCATCCTTATCTGCTTTAACCTCCTTAAAATCGCTCACTCTCCCCTTTAACCACTTTTCTGTTGCACTATTCAATTCCATTGGACAACACTTTGCACCCATTTCAACAGCCATATTCGCTATCGTCATCCTCGAGTCAACACTCATACCATCAATGCAGCTACCATGATATTCTACAGACTTGTACGTTAACCCATCTGCCTTCACTTCACCTAGTACATGGAGTACTAGATCCTTTGACATGACCATATCCTTAAATTTTCCTTCAACCGTGATTTTTACTGATTCTGGAACCATGAACCAAAGTTTTCCTGTAGACATTGCTATCGCAGCATCAGTACTTCCTACACCTGTTGCAAAAGCGTTAAAGGCTCCATGTGTTACAGTATGCGAGTCTGCACCAACAATCACAGACCCTGGTTTAACGCAGCCTTCTTCTGGTAAAACCTGATGGCATATTCCGGAACCAACATCATATAATCTGATACCATGTTTTTTAGCAAACTTTCTCATAGCAGAATGAATGTTCGATATCTGCGGGGAAGGGCTTGGTGAAGCATGGTCTATAAAGAACACAACCTTGCTAGGGTCAAAAACTCTTTCTATTCCAATCTCCTGCATCGACTCTACTGCAAGTAATGCTGTACCATCGTGGGCGAACACTACATCAACGTTTGAGAGAACAAACTCTCCTGCTGTCACACTATTTTTTCCAGAAGACTTTGCAAGAATCTTTTCAACTATAGTAGACATTTTAATCAACCTACTCTTAAACTATTTTCTTGTCTTATGTGCTCCGGATAGTATTTTTTAACCAAATTAAACATTTCGCTATCTGATACTGGAGTCTGCCTTCCAGCATCATACATCCTCAAAATCTCCTTATGTATTTCATTTACTCTTGGATCGTCTTTAATGTCGTCATCGTTTAAGTTAAGATGAGTTTTTATCCAGTAAGCTACACTAGCTCTGCCAGAATATTGGTCGATGGTAACCTGAGGCCAAATACCAAGAACTTTAACTGGGTCAAATGGTAGATAGACTTCAGGGTTCTTGAGAAAAGCGTCTATATGAATTCCAGCCTTGCTTCTGAAAGCGTTGGGCCCAACAAGAGGGTAATGTTCAGGAAATATTAGGTTCATGTTCCTAAAAAGTTCCGCCGCCTTAACTATCTCCCTCAAATTTATTCCCTCAGTACCATGGATCATCGCATACTCTAGGAGCATGGCCTCAAGCGGACAGTTTCCTGCACGCTCTCCTATTCCAAAAAGTGTGCAATTGGATAGTGCTGCACCACTTAACCATGCTGAGAGATGGTTGGCTGTCACCATAAAAAGGTCATTGTGTCCATGGAACTCAATATCCTTTCCATCTATTCCAGTTTTCGCTATCAAAGTCTCTATCAGGAGAGGTATACTTCTAGGTAAACCAACTTCCTTAAATGGAAGTCCTACACCTAATGTGTCAGCAATCTTTATTCTAACCGGCAGCTTATACTTTTCAGAAAGTCTCATAAGCCTTTCCACGAATGGGACAACAACATTCTCTATATCAGCTCTAGTGGCATCCTCTAAAGTGCATCTTGGCACAACACCATTCTTTAAAAGAAATTCTACAACCTCCAAATATTTTTCCAAAACCTGGCTCCTGCTCATATTAAATTTGCTAAATATGTGATAATCCGATATCGAACATAGTACTGTAGTCTCTTCAACCTTTTCTTCTAGGACAAGCTGTGCATCAGATAATGTTGCCCTAATCCATCCAATAGGCTTAGGGTAGTCGAAGCCAAGCCCCTTAATCTTTCTAATAACCTCTTTATCCTTTTTCGTATAGAGGAAAAGTTCTGTAGAAAGTATTACACCCCTCTTACCTCCTAAAGCGCTAAGTATTTCATAAATTTTTAATGATTCTTCAACTGAAAAGGTTCTCCAACCCTGTTGTCCATCACGTAATGTGGTATCAGTTATCCGAATATCATTTGGAGCCCTATTCAACTTTATCTTTGGAGGGGAATCGAAGGGAAAAATGTCTCTGAAAAGATTAATTCTTTCAGCACACACATTTTCTTGGCCAATGTTACTGGACATTTTTTAAACTCCATAAACCAAAAAAATAAGAAAATATAAACTTTTAACATAGCTACTTGTTTAAATGCCAAAATTTATTTTCCAAAAATTTTTCTAAAACCCTCTATAAGCCTACGAAAAGCGCCCCTCTTTTCCACCCTCTCCACCTTGATCGCCTCAGAAGTTGGCATTTTGTTTTCAAGTATC
>JACIWG010000068.1 GCA_014361085.1 Nitrososphaeria archaeon | reverse complement strand
ATGACTATGTCTGCTAGAAAGGATGAGTCTGGTCGAAAATCATATTATGTTAGGTTTGAAACTCCAAAGGAGATTATGGACTCAGTGTATGAAATATTGAGGAGGGCCACTGAGTCCGGAAAGGTTAAGAAGGGTACAAATGAGGTTACAAAATGCATAGAACGTGGTCTAGCTAAGCTTGTTGTAATCGCTGAAGATGTTGATCCACCAGAAATTGTAGCACATCTTCCCATATTATGTGAGGAAAAAAGGATACCATACGTTTATGTCTCAAGCAAAAGTCAACTTGGTGCATCTGTCGGCATAGATGTTCCAGCAGCCTCAGTATGCATTGTTGAGCCAGGTGAAACAGCCCCGCTCTTAGAAGACCTCTTAAAGTCCATTTCAAAAATTAAGCCTCCATCTTAAAATTTTTTAGGTGTCCAACATGTCCTCTAAAAGTGAAGAAAAGCCTACGCCCGCTGAAGTTGTACAGATTGTTGGTAGGACTGGTGTTGCAGGAGAAGTTACACAGGTTAGGGTAAAGGTTCTTGAGGGAAGAGACAAGAATAGGATTCTCACAAGAAACGTTAAGGGTCCTGTAAGACTCGGAGATATAATAATGTTAAGAGATACTGAGCTTGAAGCAAAGAAGATAAAGTGATTGGCGGATGTCCTTTCAAAAAAGGTGCTCCTTCTGCGGCAAGGGAATTGGAATGGGTACTGGCATTGCTTTTGTAAAAAATGATGGAACCATGCTCTGGTTCTGTTCCTCAAAATGTAGAAAGAGTATGCTTAACCTAAAAAGAGACCCTAGAAAATTAAAGTGGACTGAAAAGCATCCGAAAAGAGCTTTAAAGAAGGCTTAAATAAAATAACAACATAATAATATATACATCGCTAGATAAGACTATAAAATTGTGGGTGATTTCTTTGACCAGATTAAGGCAGCCGATTGTAGTAGTACTGGGGCACGTGGACTCTGGGAAGACCTCTCTCCTAGACAAGATTAGGAAGACAGCTGTACAGGCTAGAGAAAGTGGTGGTATAACCCAGCATATTGGTGCAAGCATTTTCCCAAAGGAAACTTTGATGGAAATCTGTGGCCCACTTCTTTCTAAGGTTGGAGGTGACATAAAGGTTCCAGGATTACTTGTTATCGATACGCCGGGGCATGAAGTGTTCTCGAACCTTAGGGTAAGAGGAGGATCTGCAGCTGACTTCTCTATCCTTGTTGTTGACGTGATGAAGGGTGTTGAAGCACAGACTGTTGAAAGTATAAACATTTTGAGGGAGAAGCGTGTCCCATTTGTTGTTGCCTTAAATAAGGTTGACATGATAAGCGGGTGGAAGCCTGCACCCACACCCTTTATCTCAGAATCTCTTAAAATCCAATCTCCAGCTACCCTAGAAATTTTAGAGCGTCAACTGTATAAAGTTGTAGGAAGCTTATCCCAGCTTGGTTTCAACTCTGACCTATACTCTAGGGTAAAGAATTTTGCGAGGGAAGTTGCAATAGTTCCTGTCAGCGCTAAAACTGGAGAAGGTATTCCGGAACTGCTTTCAATAATAGTTGGCTTAACACAACATTACATGAGCTCCCAGCTCGCATATAAGCTCGGAACACCATCTGGTATAGTGCTTGAAGTTAAGGAGGAAGTTGGACTTGGAGTCACGGCTGACGCGATTCTCGTTGAAGGTGTCTTAAAGGTAAACGATTCTATTGTAATGTTGAAGAGGGATGGAGCTCACCTTGTAAGGATAAGGGCTCTTTTAATGCCTAAACCATTAGATGAAATGCGTGATCCAATGGACAAATTTAATCACGTGAACGAAGTTTATGCTGCTGCTGGTGTAAAAATTGTTTCTCCGGAAATTGATGGTGTTCTAGCAGGTTCAAGGTTTGTTGGCTTAGAAGATATGTCAAAGTTTGAGGAGGTTAAGGCTCAGATTGAAGGGGAAGTTAAAGAGTTAACATTTCTAAAGGATGAGCTTGGTGTTATAGTTAAAGCAGACGCGCTTGGCTCTCTTGAAGCTATAGTTAACTTTCTTAAGAGGAAGGGTGTTCCTGTCCGCTTGGCTGATATAGGCCCTGTATCCAAGAGGGATGTGGTTGAAGCTGTTACTGTTGCAGAAAGGGACCCCCTACTTGGCGTAATATTATATTTTCATGTTAAAGTCTATCCTGATGCTGAAGAGCTTATAATTTCAAAAAATATTAAGACATTTAGTGACCCTGTAATATTTAACATGATTGACGGTTACCTAAAGTGGGTTGAAAGTGAACGTTTAAAAAGAGAGGCTATAGAGTTTGGTTCACTTATATTGCCTTGCAAGATACAGGTTCTAAAAGGCTATGTTTTCAGAAGAAGTAACCCTGCCATATTTGGTGTTGAAGTGCTGGAGGGTAGGCTTAAGCGTTTCCCTCTAATGAGGGCTGATGGTGAGACGGTTGGAACTGTAAGCGGTATCCAAGATAGGGGTAAAAATTTAGAAACAGCATATAAAGGGCAGCAGGTTGCAATTTCAATAAAGGAAGCCTTTGTTGGGAGGACATTTGATGAAGGAGAAATACTCTACTCTTCTCCAACTGTTAACGATATAAAGCTGTTGAAGACAAAATATTTGGATAAGTTGAGTGAAGAGGAAAGACAGCTTATGGATGAAATAGTAAAGATTAAAAGGTCTAAAGATCCATCCTTTATCTTTCTATAAAACTTCATAATATCAAAGTACATTAGATTGGAAAAATCAAAATTTTATAACATACCCCTTGCTCTGCTCTGTGTAGTGAGCAATAAAAGATGGCTAACTTTAAAATAGTTCTCTCAGACCCTAGGACAGGAAAATCTACTGTTTATGAAGTGAAAGACCAGCAGGCTGCACCATTTTTAGGCCTAAAAATAAATGACGTTATAGACGGCTCAGTTTTGGGTGTAGATGGAAAGATAAAGATAACAGGAGGCTCAGACAAGGCTGGTTTCCCAATGAGGGCTGACATTCCAGGCGGTGTTAAAAAGTACGCGTTACTCACTAAAGGTGTGGGCTTAAAAAAGGTTAGGCCAGGTGAAAGGAGAAGAAAGCTTGTTAGAGGCAATACGATAACAGAAGACATTTATCAGATAAACGCTGTACTATTAACAATAGAGGATGAAGCAAAATCTTAGAGGTGACCAACATTGTATAAGATCCCACGCCAGCCTGAAGTCAACATCGGTACAGCGGGACATGTTGACCATGGTAAAACGACATTAGTTCAAGCTTTAACAGGAAAGTGGGCTAGCACACATAGTGAAGAGCTTAGGCGTGGGATCACAATACGTGTTGGATACGCTGATGCAGCAATCTACAGGTGCCCAAAATGTCCTCCACCATCAAACTATAGTACTACACCATCCTGTACATCATGTAACTCTCCAGCGGAACTCGTTAGGGTTGTAAGCTTTGTAGACTGTCCAGGCCACGAAAGTTTGATGGCGAACATGTTGTCTGGTGCTGCCCTAATGGATGGCGCCCTCCTTGTTATTGCAGCCGACGAGAAAGTTCCACAGCCACAGACTTCAGAACATCTTGCAGCACTAGACATGCTTGGTAAAAGAAACATTGTAATCGTACAGAATAAAGTTGACCTTGTAGATGATAGACGGGCTAGAGAAAATTATGAGGCTATAAAAAACTTTGTAAAGGGTACAGTTGCTGAAAATGCTCCAATAATTCCTGTCTCAGCAGCATACAAATTGAATATTGATGTACTGATTGAGGCTATGGAAAAACATATTCCAACTCCATTTAGGGACTTAAATGCTCCACCTCTAATGCAGGTTCTTAGATCTTTTGATGTTAATAAGCCTGGAACTGATCTACTTGAACTAAAGGGTGGTGTGTTGGGTGGTTCACTTATACAGGGACAATTTAAAGTAGGTGATGAAATAAAGATCTTGCCAGGCATTTTGGACAAAGAAAAAGACAAGTATGTTCAAATTACTACTACAATAAAGTCTCTAAGTACTGGTGCAGGATTAGTTGATAGGGTGACAAGTGGTGGTCTCGTCGCTATTGGAACAAACCTTGACCCTTCTCTTACAAAAAGTGATTCTCTTGTCGGCTCAGTTGTATGCTCTATTGACCACGATCTACCAGTATACGATAGTCTAACCTTAAAGCTTAATCTTTTCAAGAAAGTTGTAGGGCTAGAAGAAGATGTTCCAGTAACAAGGATATTCATGAACGAGATTCTACGGTTAAATGTTTGGACTGCTGTCACAGTGGGGACAGTCTTTTCAGCAAGATCTGACACTATTGAAGTTAAGCTTCGTCGTCCTGTAGCTGCACAGCCTGGTGCTAGGGTAGCTATTGCTAGAAGGATTAGTGACAGGTGGCGACTTATAGGCTCAGGAATAATAGAATAAATGATGCCATTTGATCGAAATAGTTTTGGACACAAGCTTTCTAATGCTTTTAACTGAAAAATCTTCTCAGCATATAGTTGACGATATTATAAGGATCATGGGTCCCGTATCATTTATTGTACCAGACTGTGTTGTTGAAGAACTTTCAAGGCTTTCTCTTTCAAGGCATGTTAGAAAGTCTAAGCTTGCACAGCTTGCTCTAAAATTTGTTAACGAAAAAATGAAGGTTGTTGAAACGTTTAAAACTGGCTCCGTTGACGATAGAATTGTTTCCTTTGCAAGAGGAAGGCCGAATGTTTGGGTTGCTACAATGGACCATGTTCTCAGGGAAAGGCTTCTTAGAGAAAACCTTAAATGTGTAACTCTCTCAAATAATAAGGTTGTATTATGCTAAATATCCTGTCCAAATCTATTGTGGAAAGATTAATATCCTATAATATTTGTGGTTTTAGCGTGATAAATTTTAGAGGTTGATGCTTTTGTTCATGCTTGTTGAACTTGAAGATGTTGTAAGAATCCCCCCTGACCAATTCGGTCGCCCTCTAAAAGAGGTTTCAGAAGAAATCTTGAAGAAAAAGTATGAAAGCATGATCATACCTGAGCTTGGATACATTATCCTTCTTGATGAAGTTAAACCTGACCCTGTTGGAAAAATTGTTCCAGGAGATGGTGCATCATACCATCAGGTTAAATTCAGAGTACTAACCTTTTATCCTAAAGTGCAGGAGGTTGTTGAAGGAGAGGTTGTTGAAGTCACTGACTTTGGCGCCTTTGTTAGAATTGGTCCAACTGACTCTCTTCTACACATTTCACAAATTATAGACGATTATGTTACAAGTGACACTAAAAGGGGTGTTATAACTGCATCCCAGACAAAGCGTATTCTTAAGGTTGGTTCAAGGATTCGTGCAAGAATAACTGCTGTAAGCCTCTCAAGGGGGGAGTCTATTGGTAAAATTGGTATCACGTGTAGGCAACCTTTCTTGGGTGCCCTAGAATGGATTGAAGAAGATGTTAAAAAGGCTAAGGTTGAAGAGTGAAGTTTATGCCGAGAGAACTTGCATGTAGAAAATGTAAGGCTCTGACAACGGGTAAAGTATGTCCAGTATGTAATTCAACAGACCTTACATCAAAATGGTCTGGGCTAATAATTATTCTTGACCCTGAAAAGTCTCAGGTTGCTAAAATATTGAATTTGAAGGCTAGCGGCCGATATGCTGTTGAAGTGAGTTAGGGGTGCGTGTTTGGCTTCTAAACGATGAACTAGCCAAGAAACTGAAAAGGCCTCTCGGGCTTCTAATAAGAAATGATTCAAATAAAGTTGCTAACGTCCTTTCAATAATTAAAGGCTGCCTCATTCTCGTCTCTGTTGGTGACGCTACATTAGATTTTCTCCTTTCAATGGACGTGGTACCAGATGTTCAGATTATTGACATGAAAGAAAAGAGGTTTCCTAGAAGTGCTCTGAAACCTGCTCACAGGATAGAATATCATGTAACCAATCCAAGAGGGTGTATTTCTGAAGAAAGTGTTGAAGTTTTCAATAAAGCTCTGGTTTCAGATAAGCCTGTAAGAATTTTTGTTGAAGGGGAAGAGGATTTGCTTGCGCTCGTCGCAATAATATTCTCTCCAGAAGGCTCATGTATACTATATGGGCAGCCTGACGAGGGCCTTGTTATAGTAAAAGTGGACGATAACATTAGAAAATTCTGTAAAGAAATATTTTCTTCCATGACCTTGTCCGAAAAAGCTTAATTTACTCCCTAACTAGACCCTCAATAGGTTGCTATGGCAGAATGTACTATATTAAACAAAATTGAGAATCCACTGCTTGAAAGGATTGAAGTTGAAGCGTTGGTGGAGGGTCAAGCTCACCAACTGTCAAGGCAGAAGGCTAGAGAAATTATAGCAAAAGAATTTAATGTAAGTGAAAACCTTGTTTTTCCAGTAAAAATTCAAACATCATCTGGAAAACGTGATGCAAAAATTGTTGCCTACGTATACAAGAAGATGGAGGATGCGAAACGTCAGCTTCCAAAGCATATCCCGATAAGATTATTGCCAAAGGAAGAGCGTGAAAAGGTTAAAAAGGAGATGGCGTCAAAGAAGGCTGCACAGAAGCAGGCTGCAATTAAAAAAGGGAGGTAAGTAGATTTGTCTGAAAAAGAGTCTAAAAAGGGCTTAAAAGGTGTTTGGACACTTTACACCATACAAGATGGGAAAATTGTTTCTAAGCGTGTAGACTGTCCAAAGTGCGGTAGAGGCGTATTTTTAGCAGAGCATGAGGATAGGTTTACATGTGGGAGATGCGGTTACACAAAGTTTAAGCGGTAGCCTCACCGATAGACTCATCTATTCCTGAAATAATGCTTTTAGAAACTTGTGGTGGGATAAGGGGTTTAAAGATTAAACTATATTTGGTATCCTTAACCCTTTTCAAATCTTTCACTTCACCATATTTTAGGTAACCTTTAGAAAATAGGTTCGCTATCTTCCAAGCATTTTCTGTATCAAACGAAAAGGCTACACTATAGTTCAAGAACTCTATAATATCCCACATCCTATCTCCATTAACCTTAGCCTGTTCAAGGTCAGTAAAATATATCCTGTCTCCAGAAACTATCATGTTATCTGGTTTTGCATCACCTAACACGTAACCCATAGAATGCAGTTTACCAATCTCTTCTCCAACCTTAATCAAATGTTCTAGTTCACCATCCTTTAGTAGCTTGCCAACATTTTCTCCAACAATATATCCTGTTATCAACTGTATCCTATCCAAGTCTATTGCATGAACCTTTGGAACATTAAATCCAAGCTTTCTAAACTCTAAAATCATCCTGTACTCGTTGGCCATCCTCTTTAAAGGCAGTACCTCAAATCTTATGTCAGCAAGTGTCGCTAAAGCTAGGACAGCCCATTTAATGTTTCTAGGATCCTTAAACCTTTTCACAACCACCTCACAAACCTTTTCCCCTGACGTGAAAACATATTTTCTTGCAACATTAACCAACTTATCTATACCATATCCTCCAATCTTCTCAATCCTGTAACTGTAGCCTTTCTCAAGTCCAAGATATTCTGCAACCCTCTCCAACCAATTTTTTTCGTTCACAATAAGCTTTCCCTCTGGAACATTCAAATAAGTTGATGGATGCTTTAGATCTTCTAACGGCTCTATCTTCCCATGCCTTTCAATCTTGGACTTCAGTTCCTCTAATATAATCGATACCCCAACCCTACCACAGTATATGTGTGTAGCATAAGATGTTATATCCCTCTTTGTCTCCTCCACTATAGCCTTTATCTTTCCCATTCTGTTAAAAGAATTTGGATCTGAAACCCATAAGAGATCATCTTGTAAAACTATGCAACTGTTTTCTCTTGAAAGCTCATTTGCAGCTTTTCTGAATCCATTTAAACTATATTCAATATTTTTGTCTCTAACTGTTCCCCCATAAGTTTTT
>JACIWG010000067.1 GCA_014361085.1 Nitrososphaeria archaeon | reverse complement strand
AAAAAAATAGGAGATTTTGGCTATATAATATTGCTTGGAAGCTTAAGATGCGGAGAGAGATGACGGACATTTTGGAGAAGACCTGCAATATTGCAGCATTCTTTGCATCAAAGTTGAAGAATGAGCAGAACATTAACCTAATATATGCAAACTCATACACTTCTGAAGCATTAAGTCTAATGCTTTCAACATATAATGATATAAACTATTTTACTGTAGACCCAGATTATGATATAAGTGTTCCAGAAAATCTTTTAGTGCCAGTAGTACTAGGATTTGAGACAAACTTAGAAATTGGGAGAAAAGATGAAATACCCTATTTTGGTTTAAACCTACTTTATAAGGTAAGTGAAATCAAGAGAAAAATGGGTCTAGTTTATAACATATATTGCAGCCAAATATGTAAAAAGAGTGTTGGAAGAAGATTCTGTAACGATTACGAGAGAAGAATGCTTAAGAGGACAATAGATAAGCCAAGCATATTTCCAATAGAAAGATGGCACAAGATTTGTATAAAAAGCATCCGTAGCTTAAACAGGGACCTAAAAAAATCATTTAACGAGATAGGGGAAAACCAGTTGATTTTGGATGAAGAGGTTCCCTCACCTTTAGCGTCTTCAATTTCTTGGCTTCTTAATAGGAAGAGTTTAGAGGAGACTATTGAGGTTATAACAAAGGTTCCAATAGCTCAAGAGGGCTTTGACCTAAACCAGCAGATGTACGGTTAGAGCTCAATTTTTAGTGCAAGAGATTTATCGTCAAATTCGATCATCTTCCAGTCTTCTTTAGCATCCTTTGCAAGAATAACATTTTCTGCTCTCACAAGAAACTTTAACTCGTTCAAGTAAATTTTTATCGTTTCAGAAACTTCTTCGTCGTCTGTCCAGACTAGGATAGATTTTACAACTTGAGCAGGATTAAGACCGAGCTCCTTTCTATAAGCTTGAATTCTTCTAGCAATATCTCTTAAAAGACCCTCCCTAATCAGTTCCTCGTTTCTTTCAACCTTCAAAATGACTTTGCCAAAAGATGTATCTTGCATCATATAACCCTTTTCTGGCACAATAAGGTATTCGAAGTCGTCTCTATACAATGAAAAGACTTTCCCATCAAATTCAATTTTAGCTTCATTTTTTTCCTTCAACTCTTGAGCTAAAGCACTTTTATCAACTTTGTTTAAATTGTCTAAGAGTAGGGGTAAATCTCTTTTGAACCTCTTACCTAAATTCTGTAAGATTGGTTTCATATCAAGTTTAACTGGAGCCAGATTTAGGTTACTGTAAATGTCCAATTGTTTAACGTTACAAAGCTCTCTAAGGATAAAGAACTCTTCTTCATTAAACTCTACCATTTTATCGAAAACAAACACAGCCCTCTCAACAGGCCACCTTCTCTTCAGCTTAGCCTTCATTCTAAGCGAATTTGTTTCTGACACCATTTCATCAATTAGCTTAAACTTTGATTCAAGACCATCGTCTATAAGCTCTCTCTTCTGCACCGGAAGTCTTTCTAACAAGATTGACTCTTTCCTTTCCTTAAAGCATTCAAGATACAATTTTTCTGTAATAAATGGGCTGATTGGATGAAGTAAGATGTCCACATTTTTAAGACAATATGATAGGACAGCATATATTGCTAATCTTCTTTTTAATGTTTTAGGATCATCTGTCCAAAGTTCTCTTCTAACAAAGGGAACATACTTTTGGCTCAACTCTTCAATAATGAACCTTTCAAGTTCTCTTGCAGCTTCATTATATTCTGCACAAGTATAATATTTTGAAACAGATTCTATCAACCTTTGACACCTGGATAATATCCATTTATCAAAAAATGTTAGAAGATTATTTGAAATACACCAGTCAATGTTACAAATGCTATCGTCAAAGTTGTCTAGGACACTGTTCTGCTGAAGATACACATGAAGATGATATAGGGTATTCAGAACCTGGAATGGCCTACCATAAATTTCATCAGGCTTAAAAATTAAAGTTGCTATTGGAGAATTCTTCCACACAAGATAAAATCTTACTGCGTCAACAGAATTTTCCATAAGAGTCTTATTTGCATCAATAATGTTTCCTAAACTCTTGGACATTTTGGACTCGTCAGGTCCAAGAATGTGGCCTTGGAAAAGGAAAGCCTTGTATGGTGAATTAGGGCCTCTAGTAAGTATTACACTCAAAATTAGTAGACTGTATGCCCAACCTCTAGTCTGGTCTATACCTTCCGTCAAAAATTCTACAGGAACATATTTTCGATACTCTTCGTCAGTGAACGCAGCATAGGGTGAAGCGCCAGAATTATGCCATGTATCAAGCACAAACGGTTCACGATAAGCTTTTCCTCCACACTTTTTACATCTAACAACAACTCTATCTATCCAGGGACGATGGAGTTCAAAATTTTCTCCGTCAGGAAGTTCTATAGCATTTTCTATAATCTCTTTCCTAGAGAATAGGCCAATTTTTTCACCACAACTGCTGCAAACCCAGATGGGGAGAGGTGTACCCCAAACCCTCTCTCTTGAAATACACCATGGCTTCATCTCCCTTATTATGTTGAGGAACCTGTTTTTAGGTGCATCAAAGAAGTATTCAACCTTTTCAGCTGCTTTAAGGGCTCGGTCTCCAATCTTGTCAACCCAATAAAAATATTCTCTTCTCGCAAGCCAAACAAGCCTATGATGGGACCTCCAGCATGTTGGATATTCGTGAACTATTTTTGAAACATGTACTAGTAACCCCTTTCTTCTAAGATCTTCTATAACAATATTATCAGCATCTCTTGCAAAGATACCAGCGTATTTTCCAGCATCCTTTGTAAAGCAAACAGAGTCATCGAATGGATTGAATATTGGAAGACCTTCTCTTCTCGCTATTTCAAAATCTATCTCACCATTTGATGGAGCCATGTGAACGATTCCTGTCCCAGTATTAATATCAACACTTTCATCCAATACTATTACGTGAGCATTATATTCTCTATCAAGTAATGCTTGCTTCGGAACTTCTTCCTCAAGAGGATATTCGTACCTTTCACCCTTTAAGGTTTCACCCAAAATTTCCCCTCTCATCCTATAATCTTCTATACCAACTTCCTTCATGAAATCGTTAACTCTATTAGATGCGATAATCCATTCTTCGCCATTAACTTCAACAATAGAGTAGGTTGAGTTAGGATGAACTGCAACCATGATATCTGTTACTACCGTGAAAGGCATTGTAGTCCATAATACTATGAAGCGGTTAGGATAGTTTTTTAGTCTAACCTTATAGTAGAGGGAAGGATCCTCTAACATTTCATATTCTGAGCTTACTTCACTATGGCTTAACGCTGTCTGGCAGCTTGGACAGTATCCTACAACCCTGAAACTTTCACCAAGAAGACCGTCCTCCCAAGCAACTTTAAGAATCTGCCACTCTCTCTCAATATATTCGTCCTTGTAAGTCCAATAATCCTTATCATGGTCCATCATCATGCCCATAAGGTTGTCGGCGGAGATCCAGAACTTATGATAGTATTTTATCATCTCCTTAGCCTTTTCAACAATCTTTTCCATCCCATACTTTAGAAGCTCCTGCTTTCCACCGATTATCCCAAGCTCTTTAGCAGCCTGAAGCTCAACTGGTAGACCCTGTGTATCCCATCCACCCCTAAATATAACTCTCTTACCACTCAATGTTGTGAACCTGAACCAAAGATCTTTATACACTCTACCCCTTAAATGGCCAATATGGGGTTCACCATTCAATGTAGGTGGACCCTCAACATATCCGACAGTCTCAACCTTACTAGGGTCCATTTCAACCTTTTCTCTAATACAATTTTTTTCCCAAAATACTCTGATTTCATCCTCTATCTCCTTAGGCTTATAGACTGGATCCAGCATACTCACATTACCTTCTTTTACCGTCCACCTCTAATGGATAATATAAGTTTTTTATGAATCTTTAGAATTAGCTGGAAAAATATTAAAAACTGTCCAATATATGTTATATGGATTGGATATAGCATTAATAGCGGACATACATAGTAATCTTGAAGCATTTGAGGCTGTGTTAGAGAAGATTGGAGGCTATAAGATATTATGCTTGGGAGACCTAGTTGGATACGGCGCCAACCCTAATGAGGTCATAGAACTTGTTAGGGATAAGAATATAAAGTGTATTATGGGAAACCATGATTATGCAGTTGCAACAGGAGACTTTTCTGAACTAAGTCCAAAGGCTGTCATAGCTGCAAAATGGACTAGAAATGTTTTGAAAAAAGAAAATTTAGATTTTCTTTCAACACTACCCTCAACTTTAAGGTTAGAGGAAGAGGGTAAAAAAATCCTTTTAGCACATGCAACACCACAGGACCCTCTTTTTGGAGACTATATTCACCCTGACACAGACCCCTTCAAATTCTTATACTATGCCACAGAATATGAGGAAGATGTACTTTGCTTAGGACACCTGCACGTACCATACATTTACAGGAGACTTGAAAAACTCATATTAAATCCTGGCAGTGTAGGACAGCCACGTGATGGAAACACTTTAGCAAGATACGCAATATTGGACACAGAAAACATGAATGTTAAAGTGTGTGGGACAAAATATAATAGGGAATTGTCTGCCAAAAAAATTATTGAAGCAAACCTTCCACAGATTTTTGCAGCAAGACTATTAAAGGGTGTGTAAAAGGTTATTTACTTTAAAGTGAAAGTTTATGATATGAAAGTCGGTATAATAGGGTTTGGTGCACTTGGAAGTGCAATAGTCGAGGGACTAATAAAATCAAGTTTTCCAGTTGAAGAACTGCTTGTATCAGACGCTGATAAACTAAAGCTTGAAAGTGCCAAAAGGCTTGGAGTTAAAATTTCAGAAAATGTGGAATTACGTGGGCTTGCTGACTTAATCATATTGGCTGTTAAACCCAAGGACTTTAATAGGGTAGCCGAAGATATTGTAAAAGTTGAAGACAAAAAGGCACTTGTTTCATTTATTGCTGGATTAAAGATTGAAAAAATACGTTCTAAGATAGAATGTAAGAACATTTTCCGTGGAATGCCGAACATTTCAGTTAAAGTCTGCGACTCCATAATCGGCCTCACAGCATCCGAGGAAGCCGATTTAAGAGTAAAAGAAGATGTTATAAAATTGTTGTCTAGAATTGGTAAAGTGATAGAGGTTGAGGAACGGCTTCTAGACACATTAACCTCTATTTCAGGAAGCGGAATCGCCTTCGCTAGCGAAATAATAAGAGCGTTCTATGAGGCCGCTGTCCTCCTCGGATTCGACCATAAAACAGCAAAGGAAGTTAGTTTAAAAGTCTTTTCGGGAACAACAAAACTTCTTGAAGAAGAAGACTTTGAACAAATATTCAAGCGTGTAACAACACCTGCTGGAACAACCATAGAAGGAATATATGTCCTAGAAAAGGCTGGAGTAAGGGGCCTAATTATTGAAGCGATAAAGGCTGCGGCTGAAAAGGCGTCGAAATTATCTGCCTAAATTTCTCTCACTTGACCATTTCCGTATATAATGTATTTTGTTGTAGTAAGTTCCCTGAGGCCCATTGGGCCCCTGGCATGAAGCTTTTGAGTGCTTATTCCAACTTCTGCACCGAAACCGAATTCACCACCGTCAGTGAACCTTGTTGATGCATTAACGTAGACGCATGCACTGTCAACGTTCCAAGTAAAATATTTTGCATCCTCCAAATTTTTTGTTATAATTGATTCAGAATGCTTTGTACCATATTTGTTTATGTGTTCTACAGCATCTTTAACAGAGTCGACTACTTTAATTGCCAAAGTGAGGTCAAGATATTCTTCATACCAGTCTCTTTCATCAGCTGGCATAATGTCTGGAACAATCTTAAGAACCCTTTCATCACCCTTCAATTTTACACCATACCTCTTTAATTCTGAAACAAGTAATGGAATATATTTTTCAGCAACATCCTTATGCACAAGCACCTTTCTAACAGCATTACATACAGCAGGCCTCTGAACTTTAGCATTAACTATTATCCTATTAGCCATTTCAAAGTCAGCGTCCCAGTTAACAAAAATATGATTATTTCCAGCCCCAGTTTCAATAACTGGAACTGAGGAATTGTCTCTAACAAACTTGATAAATTGAGCGCTTCCTCTTGGAACAATTACATCAATGTACTCATTTAATTTAAGCATCTCGTAGACGATGGAACGTTCTCTTGATTCAATAATCTGTATCGAATCCAGTGGAAGAATGCCTTCAAGGGACTTTCTCAAAATTTGCACAATTTTAATGTTAGAATTTAGAGCTTCAGAGCCCCCTCTTAAAATGCACGCGTTCCCAGACCTAATTGCTAAACCACTTATGTCAACAGTAACATTTGGTCTAGCCTCATATACTGCTCCAATTACTCCAATTGGAACCCTTACCTTAAAAATTTCTAGACCATGTCTAGTACGCCATCCTTCAACAACTTCTCCGATAGGGTCTGGAAGTGAAGCTATCTTCAAAAGGCCGTCAGCACAATCTTTAACCCTTTTCTCATTAAGGAGTAGTCTGTCGATTAAAGGGGAATCAGGGTTCGATTTTTGAAATTCTTCTATATCTTTTGCGTTAGCTTCAAGAATTTCCTTAGAATGTTCTAGAATCGCCTTAGACATATAGTTTAAGGCCTTCTTTCTAGCTTCATCAGACGATTTAGCAAGCTCGTAGGATGCAATTTTTGCTGCTCTAGCCTTTTCTATAAGCTCAGACATTATATTCCAAGCATTTTATTAATAGATTAAAAACTTTTCTATGGAATATATACAAGTATTAGGTCCATCAAGTTTGTTCCAGTCTCACCAGTGTATATTGCATCTTTTAAAACTTTAAAGACATGAGACGAATTATGAAACTTTAGCTCTTTAAACAAGTCTATACCATATTCTAAACTTCTTGAAAATGTTTGGCCGTCAACTATTGCCCCAGCAATATCTGTTGGTCCATCCGTACCGTCTGTTGCAATAGACGCTAGCACAATGTTTGTGCCCGAAATATTTAATGCAGCTGAAAGTGCAAGCTCCTGATTTCTTCCACCTACACCACATTCTTTTCCTATTGTTACAGTAGTTTCACCTCCAGCTATAAGGATGCATGGGGGACTGAAAGGTCTCTTGTATAAGGAAATTTCTTTAGCTATTGCGGAAATTATTGTTCCAACATCCTTTGCTTCACCTTCAATTGATGTAGTTAGAACATAGGAGGGGGCATAGTTTTTAGCGTGCTTTAGTGCAATATTGGATAAATCAATATTATTTACTAGCACAAAATTTTGTAAATTAACATTTTTTATACTATTGCTTCTATCCTTATAAGATTCTTTTTGAACATTATTCAGCAAATAATTTTTTACTGTTACAGGAATCTTGTCCAAGAGTTCATAATTTTCTATAACATTTAATGCATCTTTAAAGGATGAATCATCTATGACTGTTGGACCCCAAGCTTTACCTCCAACCTCGTCAACGGCAATAATACCTATAACTGTCGCTCCATTTGCATAATCCAAAATTTTCCCTTTACCAAGCATTGAAAGACGATTTCTTACAACGTTCATTTGATTTAATGGCATACCAGAGAAAAGGAGAAGCTTGTATGTTTCAATAACATCTTTTAAAGGTAGTGAATTTGGGGGACATGTGGTTAAAGACGTCCAGCCTCCACTCACACAAACAATTATAAGGTCTTTTTCGCAAGCCTTTTTCGCCAACTGTACTATTTTTTCACCTCCTCTAACACTTTCCTCGTCTGGTAGTGGATGGCCAGCGTAGACTATTGGTAGCGTCAATTTTATAGAATGATATCCTCTTTTTTCAACAACAATACCTTCAGAAATCTTTTCTCCCAAAATTTCTTCAAAAGCTTTAGCCATATAAGATGAACTTTTTCCACCAGCAATAAAGTATATTTTTTCAAATTCTTTGAGATCAAATGTTTTATCCATAATTTTTAGTATGGAATCCTTTAATTGAACAACCTTTTTTATC
>JACIWG010000066.1 GCA_014361085.1 Nitrososphaeria archaeon | reverse complement strand
AGCTTCAGGCAGGAGCAAGAGTTGAAGTTGATCCAACGAAAAGAAATCCACTCGATTTTGCACTATGGAAGTTCTTTAAATCTGAACCAAAATGGGATAGCCCATGGGGTGAAGGTCGTCCCGGCTGGCATATAGAATGTTCAACCATGGCACTTAAACAGTTTAATGGAACTTTGGACATTCACGGAGGCGGTTCAGACCTAATATTTCCACATCATGAAAATGAAATCGCCCAATCTGAGGCCTTGATGGGAGAACCTTTCGCGAAAGTCTGGATGCATACGGGCCTTCTTACAGTAAGGGGTGAAAGGATGGGTAAATCTTTGGGCAACTTTATACCGGTAAGAGTAATGTTAAACAAGGTTGGACCAAATGCTCTTAGACTAATGTTTATTGCCAGCCACTACCGTTCACCACTAGATTTTGATGAAAATATTATAAAAAATGCTTTGGACAATCTAAAGCTCATCGAATCCTCTTACGCTGAACTAAACTATTTTGAGCAAAAGGAAGATGATGCTCATTTCGTAAATGATGCTAGGCAATTATGTGAACATATCATCGGAGAGTTTGAGAACGCTATGGACGACGACTTCAAGACTCCAACTGCTCTCTCTGCATTCATGAAATTGGTTAAAGAAATACATAGGTATGCTTCTGAGGGAAAGCTTAATAGAGAAAATTCGAAAGTATTCAAGCATGCTTTTGAAAAAATATCGTATGTTTTTGGGTTAAAGTTTGCAACTTTAACTGAAGAAGAAAGGATTGCGGTTGAGGAATTGGTAAGAAAAAGAAATGAGTATAGGAGAAATCGCAATTTTAGAGAGGCTGACCTTATAAGGGAAAAGTTAAGGGAAATGAATATCGAGTTAATCGATTATCCGGATAAAACGATATGGTACAAAAGGCACGTGGTTCAACTAGGCCAAATTTAACTGTATTGAAAGGCTACCGATAAACTAATATACCAGTATAATCTTATACCAGTTTGTGCGGCTAAACCAAGTTCATGCCACAATATTAGATGAACTATCATATCATGTTGAAGGAATATCCTTTAATAGGCTAGCGTCAAAGCTCCATGGAAAAATTTCAAGAGTAACCCTAATTAAGGCTCTGGACACTCTTGCAAAAAACAATATTGTCAGCATTGAACGTGACAATTTTCATAGCCAGAAAAAGATTTTCAAGTTAAGTTCAAAAATAAAGGCCTTAATCGAGGAAATGAGAGTGCATGAGGAAACCACTTTAAAGGATCCGATGAACGAGCTCACATCCCTAATCCACATATATTCTAATAAAATTCGTGAAACTAGAGATGATGTTCTAAAAAATTATCTTAAACTTCGTCTATCGAAGTTGGTTTCTAACCTAATCTTAAATATTCTGTAGGTGAATGTGTATGAAAATAGTCTTAACATGTGATGAGACCTTAACTGGAACATATAGAGACATACCACTTCTAGACTTTCTACCATGTGCACCATCAGAGAAGGTTCCATCACTCATATTCAATATCCTAAACACACAGCTTGAACATAAAGATGGTGTGCTAGAGGTCGCCCCATATTCGATTAGAAAGGTTGAAGCATCACTACTAAAACGTCTAAATAGATCAGACGTCACTATAGCCCATCCCTCCCATGTTCATAAATTTATTGACGATAGAACGGACATTGTTGGCGTCTCAACAATGGACCCCCTCGGTTTAGGCCCTGTCTCTATGATGTTCACACTAGGAGGCCTACTAACATCATATAGCAAGAAAAAGTTTACTGAACTCGTCAAAGGTTTAAAATTTATGAGAATAAAAAATGGGTACAGGTACAAGATTGTTGTTGGCGGCCCAGGAAGCTGGCAGCTTGCTTTAACCGGAAGATGGAGGGAACTTGGTGTCGACCACATAGTTGTGGGGGAAACGGATCATGTTATAAACGACATATTTGAACAAATAGTTCACGGCAACGCTCCAGAAGTAATACATGTTAAAAGTTTTCCGAAGGTTGAGGAAATATCGACTATAGTTAATCCCTCATATAAGGGTATGGTTGAAGTTATGAGAGGTTGTGGAAGAAACTGTAAGTTTTGTGAACCAAACCTAAGGGCTATACGCTTTATTCCAGCTGAAAAAATATTGGATGAAGTTAGGGTTAACTTGAAGCATGGAATATATCATGGTTGGCTTCATAGCGAAGACATTTTCTTGTACAAGCTTAGAGATTTTCGAAACTTCTATCCAAACTCTGAAGAAGTAGTAGGCCTCTTCAGAAGTGTAATGAGCATGAAGGGTATGAAGTACGTTAATCCAACACATGGAAGCATTGCTCCAGTTGCAGCTGACCCTTTGATGGTGGAAAACATTTCTAAAGTTGTTGGCGCAAATGCTGAAAAATGGATTGGAATACAAGTGGGAATGGAGACAGCCTCACCCTCGCTTATGAAAAGGTATATGGCAAACAAGGTTAAACCATTTTCTCCAGAAGAATGGCCAAAAATTATAATGGAGGGAACATATATTTTAAACAAAAACTTCTGGTTCCCAGCCTACACCCTCATGATAGGTTTACCTGGTGAATCAAAAGATGATGTGCTCGAAACAGCAGCCCTAATTTTGGCGATGGAAAAGTTTCTAATGGAGAAGCTTGGTTCAAGAGCACATTTCACGGTAACACCTTTAGCCTTCATACCGTTAGGAGTCTTGAGAAATGAAAGTTTCTTTAATATTTCTGAATCTATGACTGAGGAAAGGTTTCTTCTAATTTATACTGCATGGAAGCATATAGCAAAGGAAATTGATTCAAGCCTGCCAATGATATTAAAGAATAATCCTGTAGGAAAAATAATATTTCCACCTATAGCGAAATTTGGGATATGGGCTCTTCTTAGGGCTATAAGAAGCTGGGGAATAGAAATGGGCTATGACCCAGATAAGCCCATAAAGCCTATGGAAACCGCAGTCTTAAGAAGGTAAGGGCTAATGTGTTAGGTACCAGCAGATTGCATCCCTAACACTTTTTATATCATCAAGCCAAACGAACTCGTTAACTCCGTGAAAGTTTGTATCATTTCTTATTGGACCATAGCATATTGTTGGAATACCTTTAGCACTTGTATACCTTCCATCATTTCCACCAAGCTCAGCTGCTATAGGAATAGTTTTGCCCGTCACCTTTTCTATTGCTACTCTAAAGTTTTGGACAAGAGGTAGGCTAGGGTCTGTGAAATAGTTTCCTCCACTTAAACTTATATTCAGTTCAACCTTATATCTTGGGTCACCGAGGTCAACTTTAGAGATAAACTCCTCAAACTCCATTCTCGCCTTATCCACATCCTCTTCCGGCAATAATCTCATATCAAAGGTTGCTGTTGCAGCACCAGGTATAATATTGCTTTTCATTCCAGCCTGAAGCATTGTCACTGAAAACCTTCCCCAAACTTTAGGCTTGTATGAGCCTGGAGGTGCATCAAATTTTGAAAGCTTATTTTCCCTAAAACTTTTAAATTTTTCCAAATTTGTGACAAGCTTACATAATCCTTCTACAGCGTTTAAAGCCTTGTGAGGATATCCTGCATGTCCCTGGATACCCTTAACAGTTATTGTCCCAGAAACTATGCCACTAGCTCCAATAGACAATATTTCTGTTCCAGCATCAACAATTAATGCCTCATCCCCACTTACTCCCACATCGTTTATAAGATAACCTAATCCAAGTTCACCTCCTACTTCCTCGTCCGCTGTAGCAAGAATCTTCATGTTAATTTTAGCACTTTTACCTACTTTTTTTGCAGCTCCAAGTAATGTTGCTATTGCACTTTTATCGTCAGCAGCCCCTCTACCATATGCTCTTCCCCCTTCTACCTTTAATGTGAAGGGATCATATTTCCATCCGTTTCCAGCTGGTACAATATCATAGTGTGCTATGCACAAGATTGTTTTTGAGGCTCCAACATCTAGTGTTGCTACAACATTTGGTCTTGGCAGACCATCTTTCGCCTTATGTCTTGCATCATATATTTCAGCCTTCAACCCTATCTTCTCAGCCTCTTCAGCAATTGCTTCAGCACATTCTCGATAACATGATTTTGTCACAGAATCTGTGTTATATGAAACAATTTTCTTGAGAACATTTATCTCATATTCAATATCTTCCATAGTTGCACTCCCCCAAATCTTTTAAATAAATATTTTCTTTACATAAAATATTTTTAAATAAGATGTTACTTGAATTTGCCCTTGGAGAAATCTGGGTTTGCATTCGAAAAAGCATGTGCTGATTGTTGGAGCAGGTCCAGCCGGAATATTTACTGCGCTCGAGCTTTCAAAAAATAGTTCAGTTAGGGTTACGATTATAGATAAGGGTAAAGACTTGGATAAAAGGTTAAAGTCTTCGACGGACGGCATATACTGTGGATGGGGTGGAGCCGGAGCCTTCAGTGACGGGAAACTCACATTTTCTACAGAAACTGGGGGATGGTTAATAGATTATGTTGAAGAAAAGGAGCTTGTTCAAATTATGGAAAAGGTTGACAAAATCTTCTTAGCCTACGGTGCTCCAGAAAAAGTTTATGGCGTAGATGAAGACCGTATACTTAAAATAATGAGGGATGCAGCTAAAGCTGACTTTAGGCTTATTCCAAGTAAATTACGTCATCTAGGAACTGACCTTTGCCCAAAAATACTTCAGAATATTAGAAAGGATTTGGAAAAAAATGTGGACATATTTATGGAGACTGAGGTCAAGCATGTTATTACAGAAAATGGTCGCGTTAAAGGTGTTGTTACAGCTGATGATAGGAAAATTGATGCAGACTTTGTTGTACTTGCTCCAGGTAGAAGTGGTGCTGACTGGCTTAAGAAGGAGGCTGAAAGGTTAGGGTTAAGTTCAAGCGTTAACCCTGTAGACCTAGGTGTTAGGGTCGAGGTTCCAGCTGAGGTTCTTGAGCCTCTAACCTCAGTTTTATATGAGCCAAAGCTAGTATACTATTCAAAGTCCTTTGATGATAAGGTTAGAACATTCTGTGTAAATCCATACGGGTATGTTGTAGAGGAAAGAATAAACGATCTAATAACAGTAAACGGCCACAGCTATCAGACAAAAAAGTCTGAGAACACAAACTTTGCTGTACTCGTTAGCACACAGTTTACGGAACCATTCAGGGACCCTATAGGCTATGGAAAGTATATTGCTAAACTAGCAAACCTTCTAGTGAATGGTGTAATGATACAACGTTTGGGTGACTTAGAAATTGGACGAAGGTCAACTGAAGAACGTATTTCAAGAAGTATTGTCACCCCAACTTTAAAGACAGCCCGACCAGGAGACCTAAGTTTTGTTCTACCTGGAAGATACTTAACTGACATAAAGGAGATGCTCAAGTCTCTTGACAAGCTTGCACCAGGAGTATACTCTAATCACACTCTCCTCTACGGTATAGAGGTAAAATTTTACTCTTCAAGACTTAAGCTTTCAAAATGCCTTGAAACTGAAGTTAAAAACTTGTTCACTATAGGTGATGGTGCCGGTGTCTCAAGAGGCCTTGTTCAAGCTTCAGCTTCAGGACTGATAGTGGCAAATGAAATAATAAGGCGGCTTCAACAATGATTTAAAGGGTTTGAAAAAGTTTATAACAGGTTATAGTCTTCTATTAGACTAGATAAATTGAGCGACGATTTCGATACATGGTTCAATAAGAGAAAAAGGTATTTTGATGAATTTTTTAGGGTAATTGATAAAATTTTTGAAGAAGCTTTCAAACAATATGAATCAAATGATGCCTCAAACGGTTTTCAGAATGAGCCTAAATTAGGCCCCTTCCTATACGGTTACAGTATAACTATAGGCCCTGACGGTAAACCTTCGATTAAAGAATTTGGCAACATTAATTTAAGAAGCTCTTTAAATGAAGGTAAAGAAATGGAGCATGTGGTAGATGTTTTTGAAAGAATTGATGAGGTAAGGATTATAGCTGAACTGCCGGGTGTATCAGAAGATAATATAAAATTAGAGTTAGAAGAAGATGTATTAAAGATAAAGGTTGATGATGTAAGAAGCTATAGTAAAATTATTCACTTGCCTTCAAAAGTGGATCCTAAAACCTTAAAATCAACTTACAAGAACGGTATCCTTGAAATTTCAATTAAAAGGTTTAAATGACATCATTTGAACACCATCTTACATAAAATATTATACGCGATTTCAGGATCTTCTACAAATTTTACACTCTTCTCAAACGGGCAAATGTCTGTTCCATCCTTGTTCAATATAGATTCCACAACTTCATCAAATACTAGACTTTTATTCGCTTTCGAAGCAATATCTAAAGCACTTTTACTTAAGATTTTTGCATATATTGAATCAAATCCAACTTTTAATGCAATAAGCATCACTGCCTTGCCAACAACCTTGTCAGCTAATGCAGAGTTTACAAGCTTTTGCCCATGGTCTCTGACAGTCTCCAAAATTTTTCTTACCCCACCCTCTCTACTCTCGAATAGGATTTCACCATTCTTTACGATAACAAATGAAAGGTCATTTTTAAGCAAATGTTCTTGCTATCCAAAGGTCGTTCAACAAAATATCACGTTACAACTATTTTTAATCACTTGTTTTAAACTTTTTAAATTATTTTAGAAGAGAGTTAGGATGATGTAATACGGACTTATACCCTTTTTTCTTCACTTTAGGAACTGTCTTCCTAGCCGAGTTTGGGGATAAAACTCAGCTTTGTACACTAGCACTTTACATGAAATATAAGAGGTTTATTCCAATAATTTTGGGTACAAGTTTGGGCTTTCTTTTTGTAGACTCTATAGCAGTAGTTTTGGGTTTAATCTTAACATCTTTTATTCCTCTTCAACTTGTTAGAATTTTTGCAGGCATTGTATTCATAATTTTTGGAATATACTTTTATATTATGAAGGATGAAGAATTTTGTCCAACAGACAATAAAAGGTCCCCGTTTCTTGCATCATTTACACTTATTTCTACAACAGAAATGGGTGATAAGACTCAACTTATGGTTATAGCTCTCGCTACAGCATTCAATAATCCTCTACAAATTATTTCAGGTGCGATGTTGGCGTTGGTTGCAATATCTTCAATAACCTTATTTTTGGGCAGTAAGCTTCTAGGTGTGTTTCCTGTTAAGAGAATCAAATTGATTATACCAATTATTTTCATAATTGTAGGCGTCTTACAGATATTATTTAATGAATAGTAAGTTGTCTATTTCAAAAGTCTATGGCGAAAAGATTTTATCTTCGGCACTAAAAATAAAGGATAGTTTGCTGGGTGTAAAATTTAATTGAAGAAGACTGGTGTAGCCTACTTACCACTGCATGATGGAAAATGTCCTCCTTGGCTATTCAGGAAAATGGTTAGGCTTTCGAAGGCAATATGTGAAATAATATTACAGGACTTTGGGGAAAGAGAGTTTCTTAGAAGACTGTCAAATCCATTCTTTTTCCAATCTCTTGGATGTGTTGTAGGCTTTGATTATCATAGTTCAGGTTTAACCACCACATTGACTGGTGCATTAAAAGAAGCTCTAAACATAGAGGAGCATGGTGTAGTTGTCTGCGGCGGAAAGGGAAGAGCTTCAAAGTTGACCATAAATGAAATCGAAGAATTCGGTTCAAAGTTGTCTCTTTCAAGTCAAAAAATAGAGAGACTAAAGTACTGTAGTAGGATTGTGGCAAAGGTTGACACTTCAGCAATACAAGCCGGTTACAACCTTTATCATCACGCTTTCTTTATCTCAGAAGATGGTTGCTGGACTGTCGTCCAGCAGGGCTTAAACCCAGCAAATAGATTTGCTAGAAGATATCACTGGCTTTCTGAAAAAGTTCAAACTTTTGTTCTGGAACCACACAGTGGACTTTTTGGGGAAAAAATAGAGGATGCTGTACTAAACCTTACTTCAAGTAAGAGTGTTGACGCCCAGAAGACTATAGTCGATATTTCAAGAGAAAAGCCTGTTAAAGTGAAAAATTTGGTGGGAGAACTATATGATAAACTGCATGTGACTTTAATGGACTGGATACTTCCAGAGCCTAAAAAGTC
>JACIWG010000065.1 GCA_014361085.1 Nitrososphaeria archaeon | reverse complement strand
GTTCAATTCCCTAGTGGAATGGCTACTACAGGCTATCGTTTTTAACATTTTATAATATGCTTGGTGAGTTAGATAATTAAGGGTATTTCACAAGAAATTGTAGATAGGCTTATGGCTGTTGGTGCAAGTCTAAGGCATCTATTCCATCATCGTCAACTTTATTTTACAATAATTGATCCAGAATGCTGAAGTTTATGGCTCTAAAAATGTGTAAGAGACCATGTGTAGAATTGTTATTCCAGATATTTGTCCCTAAACCTATGATGGAAAAAATTTGTTAAAGGAGTAATAGTTTAAAAAATTCTGGAAGAAAGCTATATTATCTAAAGTGGTTATAGACGCAACAGGAGATGCTAGCATAGTGGTTGCGGTTTTAACTGTTAAAGAAAATGCAACACCGAGACAATTGAATGTGCAAAAATTACGTAAGATATTCAAAGAGCAAGGTGCATATTTTTAACCCTTTATCGCACCCATTGTTAATCCTTTTATTAAGTATTTTTGTACGGCCCAAACAAATATCAGCATTGGTACAAGTTGGATTGTTGAAGCTGTAAAAAGTGAACCCCATTCTGCACCATAGAGTCCACCCAGCATTTCACTTAATGTAATAGGTGCTGTAACAGCCCTTGTAACACTAAATATGTAAGCGAATGTAAATTCATTCCAACAGAATACTGTTGCAAGAATGGCGATACTTACCATACCTGGCGTGATTAGTGGTAACGTAACCTTAATAAAAGCCTGAAGCCTTGTTGCACCGTCAACCATAGCCGCTTCTTCTAAATCTATCGGTATCTCATCTATAAATGACATCATAACCCAAGTTGATAAACTAACATAAAATGAAACATACAAAAGTATAAGAGTTACATGGGTGTCAAGTAAATGAAGTTGGCTAAATATGGGATAAAGTGGTACTGTAATAACGATAGGTGGAAACATTCTAACAGCTATAAGAACAAATGCCGTAAAATTTATTACTTTAAACCGAAAGCGTGAGAAAGCGTATGCTGCCAAAGTTGAAACTGCAATTATGATCGCTGTTGAAGTGAAAGTTATTATGACACTATTTTGGAGAGCGTAGAAGAATTTTGGCCAATCATTATATAAAGTTGCAAAGTTATCTAAAGTAGGTGTAAATATAAGTTTAGGAGGATAATTAAATATCTCTTTAGGATTTTTAAAGGCAGAAGATACTACAAAGTAAATAGGTACCATAGACCATAGGACAAGCATTATAAGCAAAACCCATGAAACAGCACTTTCAATATATTTTGTTCTCATTTATACCCCCTTGCCATAATCTGCTTATACAATGTTCGCAAGTAAGGTGCTGAAATTAGAAATGTAAAAAGTAGTATTATAACTCCAACTGAAGCTCCAACACCCAGTCTTAGGAACTTAAAGGATTGAAGATAAAGATAAACTGATAAAATTGTCGTTCCACCTAAAGGCCCACCTTGGGTTAATATCCAAATCACATCAAAGGTTCGAAAAGCAAATATGGTTCTGAATGTTAGAGCAACTACTATTGAGGTCCATATAGAAGGTACAGTTATGTATCTAAAACGTTGAAATTTTGATGCTCCATCAATAAGTGCTGCTTCAATTCTTTCTGGAGGAATTGTTGTTATTGCAGCATACAAAATCATTGTAGTAAAAGGAAATTCTCTCCAAACATTTATTGTAATACATATTAGAAGTGCGGTAACTGGTTCCATCATCCATTTTTCAGTACTTATATTGAAAAAAGAAAGCAAATATGTTATAAGACCAAAGTCTGGTGAAATAAGATTCTTCCAAGCTACAATGCTAACTACGGGACTCACAGCAAAGGGTGCAATAATAAGTGAAACCCATACTTTTTGAAAAGGAAATCTTCTTGATAAAAGTAGTGCAGCACCAAGCCCTAGTAAAAACTCTAAAGCAACATCTAAAATAACGAATGCAAAGTTCAGAAAAATAGCATTCACAAACATTTTATCAGATAAAATTTCAATATAATTGGATAAGCCAATAAACTTGGGTGTATACCCAAATGTATAATATTGGAAGCTTAAGAAAGTAGACCAAATTGAAGGCAAGAAAAGGACTCCTGTTAAAATCAGGATAACAGGAGTTACAAGCAAAATGGGTAACCTTTCTTCCTTTTTAAGAAACTTCATCTTCCCTATCACTAAAAAAAGGGAGAAAATATAACTAGCTTTTAGGCATCAGTGGCTTAAGTAATTCTGCAGCCTCATCCATCGCCTGTTGAGCTGTCTTCTTGCCTAAAATGGCTTCCTCTGCTTTAGTTCCAATAATTTGTGCAACTTGCGAAAAGTTATCCATTCCAGGGATAGGTGGCCGACCATACTTTAGAACCTTTTGCAGTACATCAGGATATTTTGGGAAACCAATATTTTTCCAGTAATCAAGATAGGTTGGGCTAGTGTAAACAGATGTTCTTGCAACATCTGTGCCCTGCATAGAAAGTATTAAATTACTCTTCTTACTTGATAAGAATCTTATTAGTTCCCAACTCCATGATTTGTATTTAGCATTCTTTGGAATGATCATCGACCAAATGTATGTAAAAGTAGGTGATGTTCCTTCCCATTTATCCTTAAATTCGGCTGCTGGAGGATGGTATCCAAGTTCAATTTGGCCTGCTACCTTTGACGTTTTTGGATCATTATGTGTAATAATATATGAAACACCTTGTGCGAAAAGTGATACTCTTCCCTCCTTAACCAAGTTCACATGATCCTGATTCTGAAGTTGTGTAAAGTTTGGAGGCGTAATACCATCACGGTACATCTTCGCCAAAATTTCTAATGCTTGCACCACTGGACCTTGATTGCATACAACCTTATAATCTGGTGTAATAAGATCAGCATCCCATGACCTAGCAAACCAAGTAAGAGTCTCATATAATTCCCCAACATTCGCGTTACTAGAAAAACCGTACACCTTTTCACCAGTAGGTTTAGTGAAAGTAACCTGTTTTGCTACATCATAAAATTCGTCTATAACTTTAGGAGGTGTTGCACCACGCTCTTCAAAATAGCCTTTGTGATACATCATTGTAGAACCAGAACATCTCACCGGAATACCATACAATTTTCCTCCAATTGTAGCGCTCTTCAAGGTTGCTGGCATAAAGTCATCAAAATCCTCTATCGGCGCTTTTTCTAACCAAGGATCCAACTGCTCGAAAAGATTTGCCATTCTTGGCGCCCACCAGGTTGTTAAGCAGTGAGCCAAGTTTATAGTGGCCTCAGCAGCGGAACATTCTCTCATAAGTTTATCATAGTTTTCAGGATTAGCTAAAGTAACCCATTCAACCTTAATCCCAGTAACTTCCTCAAACTGAGCAATCAAGTTTGTCTGCCCTGGAGCATTTGCACCTACAGCAGCCTTTCTATGTACCTCATGCCCTTGGAAAATTAGCTTATCTGGTTTAGGTTCAGTTATAGTTATCACTGACGTAGTTGGAACTGTTGTTGGTACTGTCGTCGATGTTGTTACTGTCTGTGTTACTACTGGAGGGTTCATTGCAACATATGCTGCAGCACCAATAGCAATAAGAGCTACTGCACCTAGGCCGGCGTAGATAAATTTTCTTCTATCAACTTTTTTCGGTTCAACCATATCTTGTCATATAATCTTTAGTGAAGTATGTTTATAAATGTTTGCGTGCGTATTATTTGGTGTGAGCTCAGGAGTTCTTTCCAGTTTCGTGGACGAGGTTTTTAGGATTCGTCCTCTAAAGCATGTTTTTAAGAAGTGTCTTGGTTGTTTTGATGTGTTGATGGCTTCTGTTTTGGGAGGGGTTGCTTTAGTCTATCGTTGTTAGGCCTGTTGGGGATGGTTTTGAGGTTGTGGCTGGATGTAGGAGGCTTGAAAGGTATGGTTTCAGGAAGATCCCATGCCATTTTGTTGGATTGGATGATAAAGGAAATGCTTTTGCGGTGGATGGAAAAAATGGAGTAATTTTATGAAGTTGAGGGGAAGTTTTGCTACTTTGCACTTTATTATATATTATAGTTATAAGATGTTTTCTATTTTTTTGAAAAATTCTATTAATTCTTTCACTTTCTCGTCTTCGATGTTTAGTCTGTACTTTTTTACTGTATAGTCTTCTTTTTTTATTATGCCTGTTTCGATAAAGTTTTTTAGTATTTTGTTTAGTCCGCTTCTTTTTAGGCCTGTTTGTTTTAGTATCATGTATGCTGTTTGTGCTGTTTTCTGGTTTTTGTAGAGTGTCCATAGGACTTTTATTTTTCCTTCGCTTCCCAGCATTTTTGTTAGTGTTTCTAATGTTTTTTTGTCATGTTCTTTCAATTAGACCACTTTCGAGTCTTTTCATTAGGTTTTCTAGGAACTGGTCTAGTGCTTCAACTGGTATTCCAGTTATTCCTATTGATGAGAGTGATTTTATTTCTATTATGTTTCTGTCATGTAGGTCGTCTACACTGTTTTCTATTTCTTCTGTGCTCATCTGTTTTAGTTTGAGCTGTTCACATAATATTGCACATGATTGTCTTATTTCTTTTAGTGATGTGTATGGTTTTCTATCGTTTTTTAGGAGTTTTGCTATCGATAGTAGTACTATTTTGTCTTTTTCTGGTAGGTAGTAGATGTCTTCTTCTGTTATTGTTGGATATGTTATGTTCACTACTTTTCTAACATGTTCTGGCAGGATTCTATCGTATCCTTCGTATTCTGCAAGGTTTCCTGAATATAGTAGTATGTCTAGTGCGTATCTTACGTCTCCTTTGACTGGAGGTTTTGAGGTTATGTCTGCAACAAATTCTATGATTTCTAGGGGTACTGTTCCTGGATTGAATGCTTCTTTAACCCTTTCCTCTAGGATGTCTATGAGCTGGTTGTATGTGTATGGTTTAAATTCTAGTACAATGTTTCCTAGAGAGCTTAATGCTGCCTCATCTAAAAGCTTCTGGAACTCTCTTCCTCTTGCGATGAAGATTATGCCTAAAAAGTTTGAGGTTTCACCTGGTTCAATAAATTCTTCGAGTCTGCTCATGTCATAGAATATGTCAGAGTCTTGGGTACGCTTGATAAAGTAGTCTATTTCGTCTAAAGTTAAAACCAAATATCTTCTATATTCTTTCAAAAACTTTATGAGATTGTATAAGAGTTCTTCTGCTGACAAGCTTGTTGAATAGATTTCTGGAGCAACTTGTCTTGTCAAGTGCCTGTATAGGATAACCTTACTGTCTCCGTGAAGTTTTAGGTTGATGTAAATGTTCTTTAGGTTAACATTCTGTCTTCTAGCTTCAGACTCGAACCTGTCTCCAAACAGTCTTGCGACTGCAGTCTTGCCTGAGCCTACTGCTCCAACAATCTGGACAGTCTTCAAATGAGATTTTGAAGGGTATGTGAGCGATTCTCTAAAGAAGCTGTTTAAGAAGTTAACTTCATCATTTCTATGGGGGAGGTTGGCTGGAATATATCTTGGTGTAAGCTTCTCCCTATCCTTGAACAGTGCACACATGCTGATAATAACATAATATTATGGTACTATTAAACCTTACAATACACAATAGTATAAAGCATTATTTCTATTATAATGTTAGAAAAGTTTTGGTGGTTTCTGACTTTAAGGCTTTACCCCCTCCCCCCGTCCCATCGAATCCTCTATACTATAAATAGAGTTAGTCTCCTACTGCTTTAATGGGATAGTATGGCTGAAGCGCTTGTTTTAGCTTTAAGGGATTTAGATGGTATAAGTCCTACTGTAGAGGAGAGGTTACATGATGCTGGTATAGAGTCTGTTCTCGAACTTGCTGCAGCTTTGCCTGAAGAGGTTGCACAGGTTCTAGGTGTTTCGAAGGAGAGGGCTTATGAGCTAATCTATTCAGCTCAAACTGCTTTAATGGATTCAGGCTTGCTTGATAAGAGTTTTTTGAGTGCGTTGGATGCTTTGGAGAGGAGGAAAAATCTTTTGAAATGTACTACTGGCTCCAAGAGTCTGGACGCTCTTTTAAGGGGTGGTGTTGAAACACAGGCTATCACGGAACTTTGGGGAGAATATGGTAGTGGTAAAACACAGTTGTGTCACACGCTGTGTGTAACATGCCAGCTTTCGAGAAAGGATGGTGGATTTGAGGGTAATGGCTTATACATTGATACGGAATCAACTTTTAGACCTGAAAGATTGTATCAGATTGCGGAAGCGAGAGGTGTTGACCCTACAATGGTTTTGAAGAACACTTTCGTGTGCAGGGTATATAATAGTAGTCATTTGGAGTTTATTGTAAAAAATGTTGGAAAATATATTGAGAAGTATAATGTTAGGCTTCTGATAGTTGACAGTGTTATCAGCCTATATAGGGGAGAGTTTACTGGGAGAGAGACTTTAGCTGAAAGACAGCAGAGGCTGAATAAGCTTCTACACCGTCTTCTTAGAATTGCTGAAATATATAATGTTGCGGTTGTTTTAACAAACCAGGTTCAGTCTCAGCCTGACATGTTTTTTGGAGACCCTAACAAGCCTTCAGGTGGACATGTTATGGCACACTCTTGCACCTATAGAATATATTTGAAGAAGATTGGCCAAGATAGGAAGGCTATAATAGTTGATAGCCCATACCATCCATATAGTGAAGCAACCTTTTCTATAACCGATAAAGGTGTAGTTGACATTGAAGATAAGAGGAGAGGAGGCTAAAAACACTATTCTCAACTGAAAACAGTTTATTGTACCAAAAGTTTTGGAGGTGAATGTCCTGTTCAAGACCGCTGAGCTAGAGTTTATAGAAGGTAGGAGAAAGAAGAGGATGGGCACTGGCTTCCTAGAACTTGACAGCCTATTAGGCGGTATAGAGGGTGGAATGTTCTACCTATTTTATGGAGAAAAATGGGTTCTCGACCTAATAGTTCACACGCTTATAGTGAAATGTGTTATGCCAAAGGATATGGGTGGTTTCGAATCAAAATGCATATACTTTAATAGTACCAACTATTACTTGGATAAGACGGTTTTAGACCCGAACCTTTTGGGAAAGGTTTCTAAGAAGGCTGGACTTGATCCAAAAACTATCTTAGAAAACGTTTACACTGCCGTAGCATATAATGAGGAGAGACAGCTTACGATAGCGGAAAAATTATGTGATCTAATTGGAGAAGATGATGGGATAAGGCTTCTTATAGCACATAATATGACGGTTTTTCTAAAAAGTTCTAGATGTAGAAGAAAAAGTTTAGAGAATTTAAAGAGGATGGTGAACATGATATGGGAGAAAGCGTTCGAGCATAATGTAGCCTTTTTTGCGACTGTAGAGCAGTCAAGTGAAAGGCTTATGGTCGAGCCTTCGGTTGGAACATACCTTAGACACCGTGCAAACGTCATAGTTTACATTAAAAGGTTAAAGGAAAGGGTGCCTTCGTTTAAAGCATGCTTGGTTAAGCACCCATACTATCCCAGAAACTCTATAATAGTATGCTGTGATTCTGGAGGTGATTTTATGGGTAGGATAATACCATCCTTCCGCCAAAGATACGAGAATGAGATAAAAGAGTTGAGGGAAAGCTTCCAAAACTATCTAGTGGACCAAGAGAGGAGGAAAGCGTTTGACCTACTATTAAGTGAAGCATGGAATGGAGAGCAGGCTGCAATGGGGAACTCGAGCTTTCCAACTGTAGTGGACGCCCTAAATTTTACAGCAAACCTAGAAAATAGGAAGCTTATAGAAGAGTTGATGAAAAAGGTTGAGGAGCAGGAGAAGATTATAGGAGAGCTCGTTCAAAAGGTTGAGGAAATGGGGAAAGGCTGGCGGAAGGATGGGAAATGAAATAGGATGGATAGTGGACGCTTACGTTGAAGGCGATTATGCAGTCTTTTGGATAAAAACTTTGGAAGGTAAAGCGTTTAAGGTTAAGGACAGGTATAGTCCAAGATTATATATTCTTCCAAAAAGTTTAGAGGATGGAGAAAAGGTCTGTCAAATTTTAAGCGAATATCCTTGCATAAAAAATGTCTTGTGGACAGAAAAGTATACTGACATAAGAGATAGGGTGAAGAGTAGACTTTTGCAGGTAACCTTAGACAGACTATACGGGTATAGAAAGCTTCTGGAAATTCTTAAACTGCTATCGTATGTTAAGCAAATGTATAACATAGACCTACTACACATTCAAAAGCACATTTTTGAAAATGTGAAGATTGCACCAACATCTAAGGTTAGGGTAGAGTTTGATAAAGAAA